>NZ_JBHYJH010000056.1:0-18138 GCF_042740445.1 Streptomyces sp. NPDC059003
TAGGCGCCGCCTTGTCGGTAGGCGCCGCCTTGTCGGTAGGCGCCGCCTTGTCGGTAGGCGCCGCCTTGTCGGTAGGCGCCGCCTTGTCGGTGGGCGCGGCCCCCCGAAGCGGTGTCTCCCGTACGAACAGCGCGGCGAGCAGCCCGATCGCCGCCATCACCGAGCCGAGCAGGAACGCGGCGTGCGTCCCGGACGACACCGCGTGCTGGTAGGCGTCGCGCACCACGTCCGGCAGCTTGGCGAGGCTCGCGGCGTCCAGCTGCGCGGACTGCTCGGTGACCTTGCCGCCCGCGGCACCGGCCCGCTCGGCCATCTCGTCCTGCACCCGGTTGTTGAACAGCGCGCCCATGACGGCGACGCCGAAGGACGAGCCGAGCGTGCGGAACAGCGTGGCCGAGGAGGAGGCGACGCCCACGTCCTTCATCTCGACGCTGTTCTGCGCGACGAGCATGGTGATCTGCATCAGGCAGCCCATGCCCGCGCCGAGGACCGCCATGTAGATCCCGGTGGTCAGGCGGGAGGTCCCGGTGTCCATCTGGGAGAGCAGGGCGAGGCCCGCGCCCATCAGGACGCTGCCGACGATCGGGAAGAGCTTGTACTTGCCGGTGGCGGTGGTGACGCGGCCCACGACCATCGAGACGACCAGCATGCCGAGCAGCATCGGCATGAGCAGCAGACCGGAGTTGGTGGCCGACGCGCCCTGCACGGCCTGCTGGTACAGCGGCAGGAAGAGCATCGCGCCGAACATCACGAAGCCGGACAGGAACCCGATCGCCGACATCAGCGTGAAGTTGCGGCTGCGGAAGATCCGCAGCGGCATGATCGGCTCGGCCGCCTTCTGCTGGACGAAGTAGAAGCCGACGAGCGCGGCGACGCCGAGGCCGATCAGCTCCATGATCACGGCCGAGCCCCAGGCGTACTCCGTGCCGCCCCAGGTGGTCACGAGGACGAAGGCCGTGATGCCGACGGTGAGCAGCGCCGCGCCCAGGTAGTCGATGCGCCCGCTGGCCTGCTTCTTCGGCAGGTGCAGCACGGCGCTCACCATGAACAGGGCGACGATGCCGAGCGGCAGGTTGATGTAGAAGGCCCAGCGCCAGCCGAGGTGGTCGGTGAGGGTGCCGCCGACGAGCGGGCCGCCGATCATCGCGACCGCCATGACGCCGGTCATCATGCCCATGTACTTGCCGCGCTCACGGGGCGGCACCAGCTCGCCGATGATCGACATGACGCCGACCATCAGGCCGCCCGCGCCGAGCCCCTGCACGGCACGGAAGCCGATGAGCTGCCCCATGTCCTGGGCGAGACCGCTGAGCGCGGAGCCGATCAGGAAGATCACGATGGAGGTGAGGAAGGCGCCCTTGCGCCCGTACATGTCGCCGAGCTTGCCCCAGATCGGGGTGGAGGCGGCGGTCGCGAGGGTGTACGCGGTGACGACCCACGACAGGTGCTCGAGGCCGCCGAGATCGCCGACGATCGTCGGCATCGCGGGGCTCACGATCATGTTGTCGAGCATCGCGAGGAGGATCGCGACCATCAGCGCGAAGATCACCACGCGCACGCTCCGCTGCGGCGGCCCTTCCGACGCCTGCTCCTCGCCTCCCGGGCTCCCCGGGCCTTTCTGGCTTCCTGGTTTGACCGCTACCGCACTCGCCATGACTTTCCCCGCTCCCCGACTACTTACTTGCCGCCCGGCAAGTTGACTACACTGAGGGAAGGTAGACCCGTAACTAGCCGGGCGTCAAGCAAGTTGGCTGGGGTGGTCACCAAGCAGTTCCCCAAGGGATCGCAAAGGGCGAGTCACCTGGGAGCAGTGGAGGAGTGCGAGGATCGCCCCATGGGCACAGGGAAGCAGCAGCGCCGCGGGGACACCCGCCAGCGCATTCAGGACGTGGCACTCGAACTGTTCGCGGAGCAGGGGTACGAGAAGACGTCGCTGCGGGAGATCGCGGAGCGGCTCGAGGTCACGAAGGCGGCGCTCTACTACCACTTCAAGACCAAGGAAGACATTCTCAACAGCATCTTCGACGATCTGACCCGGCCCATCGACGAGCTGATCGCCTGGGGCAAGGAGCAGCCGCGCACCCTGGAGACCAAGCGCGAGATCCTGACCCGCTACAGCGAGATCCTGAACGACGCCGCGCCGCTCTTCCGCTTCATGCAGGAGAACCAGGCGACGATGCGCGACCTGAAGACCGGCGAGAGCTTCAAGGACCGCGTCTTCGCACTCCTGAACATCCTCAGGGGCGACGACCCGGCGACGCCGATGGTCTCGCAGGTGCGCTGCTTCAGCGCGCTGTTCACCATGCACGGCGGGATGTTCGTGCTCAAGGACGCCGAAGGCGACCACGAGGAGAAGCGGAAGGCCATCCTCGAGGTCGCCATCGACCTGGTGACCCAGGCGCACGAAGACGCCTGAGCCGGGGGCGTACGCGCGGGGGATCGGACACGCACGCCCGGCTCGGTTCGGCCGGACGCGTACGTCGGGCCGGTGCCGCTTACGTCGCTCGCGTCAGACGCGCACGCCCTGCTTGCCCAGGAAGGAGACGGGGTCGATCGCCGAGCCGTAGTTCGGCGTCGTGCGGATCTCGAAGTGCAGGTGCGGGCCGCTGGAGTTGCCCGTGTTGCCGGACAGGGCGATGCGCTGGCCGGTGCCGACGTTCTGGCCGATCCGGACCTCGACGCGCGACAGGTGCGCGTACTGCGAGTAGGTGCCGTCGGCGTGCTTGATCACGACGGCGTTGCCGTACGCGGGTCCGTCGCCGGCGCCGTTCGGGCCCGCCTTGACGACGGTGCCGGCGTGCACGGCCTCGACCGGGGTGCCGACCGGCACGGCGAAGTCCTGGCCGGAGTGCTTGTGGGCCCACATGCTGCCGCCGAGACCGAAGGTCGCGGAGAGCCGGTAGTGCTCGACGGGGTGCTGCCAGGCCGGGGCCGGGGCCTTCTCGGCGGCGCCCGCGACACCCGCTCCGAGAGCCGTCACCGCACCGACACCGACGGCGACGACGGCCGCCCGCGCACGGCGCAGGGACGGCTTGGGATGGCGGGACGCGGAGCGCTTCGACATGGGGGACCTCCGGGGCGGGGACGTCGCGGGGACGTCGCAGGGGCAAAAGGGAGTCCGGCACGCGAGGGGGGTGCGTGCCGGACAGCCATCCCTTGGTAACCCGCCCCCCGCCGCAGCCCCAAAACGCCCCTCTACTAGGAGCGGCCGTACCCCGGGCGTCAGACCGCGCCGGGTTCCGGGTCAAAAGTCCCTTCTGCGGGGGCGTACGTCACCACTAGGGGGCGTAGTACGTGACGTACGTCCTGTGCCCCATGTCACCGGACCTCATGATCACCCACCCCTGGAATGTGACCCGCGCTACGGAGAGGCGGGGTACGCGACGGAGAGGCGGGGCGCGCGCACGGGCAAAGGCATTGCCCCTAAGGATCATGGGGCGGTAGCGTGACATCGGCCCGTTCGCAAAGGCAACGGGGCAATGCGTGACGCGCAACTGCGGTCGCGGTGGGGGATGTTGAGGACGCGGGGGTCCATTTCCGGGCGCTTGCCGCTGCGCGCCCGCCGCGCCGCTCCACCTTCGGAGGGGGAACTTCATGAAGAAGCGTCTGACAGGCATGGTGGCCGTAGCGGCCCTGGCCCCGGTCCTCGCTCTTGCGAGCACCGGCCAGGCCTATGCCGCGTCCACCGTGACCTGGAGGAACGAGGGCAACGGCAAGTACCTGGCGTACTTCAACGGCAAGGTCCGCACGACGTCCGCGACCGGGGCGAGCATGAAGTGGACCGAGAGCAAGCAGTCCGACGGCACGTACACCATGAAGCACCGCCTCACCGGCAAGTGCCTCGACGCCAACTCCGGCGGCTCCGTCTATCTTCGTGCTTGCAACGGCGGCAGCCACCAGAAGTGGCGCGAGAAGAAGACCTCCTGGGGCTGGCGCCTGAAGAACAAGGCCACCGGGCAGACCCTCGGCGTCATGGGCACCGGGGCCGTCTACACCGGTCGCGACCAGGGCGACGCACCCCAGCGCTGGAGCTGACGCCGACCGCGTCGGCAACGGGCCCTCCACTCGCCGGACGGCGGGCGGAGGGCCCGTTCCGCCGCCACCCCCAAGGCCACGGGACGCGCGGCCGGCGCTACGCTCCCGCGCATGGAACCCGCGGCCGTCGGCATCCGTCTCGCGTCCGGAGTCGTCACCCCTCTGATCAGGAAGCTGTTCCACCGCCCGGGACCGGGGGCGGGCCTGGTGGACAGACCCGTACGCATCGGCTCCCTGGTTTCCTTCACGGGCGAGCAGCGGCACCTGGCGAGGAAGGACCTGGAACGCCTCTCCGGAGAGCTGGTCCGCCAGGCGGTCCGCACGGGCGAGCGGCCCCTGCCCGCCGCCGAGGAGCAGGCGGTCGTCCACGCCCTGACCGACACCCTGCACGCGCTCGGCGACGTCACGCTCACGGACGTGGAAGCGGTCGAGCTGGGCCACGCCGAGCTGGCGGCCCACCTGCGCCGGGCGGCCGGTGACCCGTCCCGCGACCTGTCGGCCGACGCCACGCACTTCTACGCGCGGCTGCTCGACACGACCTGTCTGCACGTCCTGAACTTCTTCACCCAGCGCTCGACCTTCGTCCCCCACACCCTCGTACGCCAGAGCCGTCGCCAGGCGGAACTCGTAGCCAAAGTTGACGAGTTGATCCGCAGGGAGCCGCTTCCGGGCGCGGAGGACGCGGCGTTCGAACAGCGGTATCTGGAGCACGTGGCGAAGAAGCACGGGAAGCTGACGATCTTCGGGATCGACCTCGCCAGCTCTCCGGAGAGGTGGCCGCTGGACGCGGCCTATCTGAGCCTGGCGGCGACGGGGCGCGAGCAGCACGTCGGGGACGTGCGCGTGGGCGACGACTGGTACCGGGTCCACGAGGCCCTCCTCGACCCGGGGGCCCGCCGTCCCGCGGACCAGGCCCTCGCCGCCCACGAGCGGGTCCTCCTGCGGGGCGAGGCGGGCTCGGGCAAGACGACGCTGGTGCAGTGGCTCGCGGTGACGGCGTCCCGGCAGGACCTGGACGACCGCATGGCGTACCTCTACGACCTCGTCCCGTACGTCCTGCCCCTGCGCACCCTGACCCGCCACGGCGAACGCCTCCCGGCCCCTCAGGACTTCCTGTCGTCGGTGGGCTCGCCGCTGGCCGGTGCGCAGCCGGGCGGCTGGGAGGCCCGCGTCCTGACCGCCCGCCGGGCCCTGCTCCTGGTCGACGGCATCGACGAGGTCCCGGACAAGGAACGCGCCCGCACGCGCGCGTGGCTGGCCGACCTGATGGACGCCTACCCCGGCAACCGCTGGCTGGTGACGTCCCGCCCCTCCGCCGTACGGGACGACTGGCTCGCGGACGAGGGCTTCACCGAGCTGACGCTGGAGCCGATGGGCACGACGGAGGTGACCGCCTTCATCGGGCGCTGGCACGCGGCGGCGCGGACGGGCGCCCCCGAGGAGGACGCCGACCTCGCCTCGTACGAGACCCAGCTCCTGGACGCCGTGCGCGCCAAGCCCGACCTGGGCCGCCTCGCCACCAACCCCCTGATGTGCGGCCTGATCTGCGCCCTGCACCGCGACCGCCGCGGCTTCCTGCCCCTCGGCCGCAAGGACCTCTACACGGCCGCCCTGTCCATGCTCCTGCTGCGCCGGGACCGCGAGCGCCATCTGAGCGGGCCGGAGGTACGGGAGGAACCGCAGCTCCAGGTTTTGCAACGCCTTGCATACTGGCTGATCCGCAATGGCCGTACGGAGATGGACCGTTCGCGGGCCGAGTCGATCATCGCCGACGCGCTGCCTGCGGTGCCGGAGCTGGCGGCCCTCGGGGACGCGGGGGCGGTGTACGCGCACTTCCTGCACCGCAGTGGCCTGCTGCGCGAACCGGGCCCGGGGACGGTCGAGTTCGCCCACCGCACGTTCCAGGACTTCCTGGGGGCGCGGGCCGCGGTCGACGAGGGCGACTTCGGGCTGCTCGCCGAGCACGGGGCGGACGACCAGTGGGAGGACGTCGTCCGGATGGCGGTGGCGCAGGCGCGGCCGCGGGAACGGGCGGAGATCCTGCGGGAGTTGCTGACGTACGGGGACGCTCGCCCCGAGGGGCGGGTGCGCAACCGCATCCATCTGCTGGCGGCGGCCTGCCTGGAGCACGCGGCGGAGCTGGACCCCGGTGTGCGGGAGGAGGTGGAGCGGCGGACGGCCGACCTGATTCCGCCGATGAGCCACGGGAGCGCCCGCGAACTGGGATCCGTGGGCCCCATGGTCCTCGACCTGCTGCCGGGTCCGGAGGGCCTGGGCGGGGCGGACGCCCTCTATGTGACGGTCGCGGCGACGCACGTCGGGTCGGACGCGGCGATTCCCTTCCTCGCCCGCTTCGCACAGCACCCGTACCTCCAGGTGCGCAGCCAGCTCATGTGGGGCTGGAACCGCTTCGACCGCCGGCTGTACGCGGAGCAGATCATCGCCCGGCTCGACGACGGCAGCGTCTACTTCACGGTCCGCGAGGACGAACAGGTCGCGGAAATCGAGCGGTTGGGCCTGCGCCCAAAGCTCCTGGACATCCGCGAAGGGGTCACGTCGGAGGCGGCGTCACGCCTGATCAGCGCCTGCGAGCCCACCTACCTCAACCTGCTCCTGCCGCCCCACAGCCTCGACTCCGACGCCCTGACCGCGCTGTGGGATCTGGACACGCTGCACCTGTACGTCGACGAGGACCCGTGGAGCCTGTCCGACTTCCCCGCCGAGGCGCCGCTGCGCAGGCTGGCTCTCGCCATGTCGCAGAACCACGTACACGGCCTGGACCGCCTGGACCGCTGGGAGAACCTGGAGCACGTCAGCGCCGGCTGGGGCGACTACCCGTCGTCACCCGGGCACTGGCGGGCCCTGTCCCGCCTCCCCCGCCTGATCCAACTGGACCTGCACACGAGCTGCGTCCCCAGCGCTCCGCCCGGCCTGTCCCTGCCGACGGTCCGGAGCGTCGAGCTGGAGTCCTCGGAGGGCTGGGAGACAGCGGTGCGCCGCCTCCCGGGCCTCTTCCCCGAGCTCCGCTCCCTCATCGTGACGGCCTACGAGCACGAGGGCGACATCGACGTCTCCGCGCTGGCGCAGCACCCGACGCTCGACCACCTGGAGGTGCAGGCACCGCACGTGCTCGGCCGCGAGGCACTGCCCGCCCGCATCCGCGTGCAGCTCTTCCTGTGACCGCCGTCGGGGGCACACGCTCCCCGCTCGCCCGAACCCGGGCCCTTGCCGCCCTCATATGCACGCTCACCCTCGCCCGATCGGATGACCCCACACAGTTCCCCCACCTGTAAAGCACCCCCTGCGCCAGCCTCACCCCATGCACAGGTACGAAGATCTGCTGGCCGAGGCCAAGGCCACCGCCGACGCCGCGCGCGTACGGGCCCGGCGGGCCGTGAACACCGAACTCGTCCAGATGTACTGGCACATCGGCAAGCTGATCCTGGCCCGGCAGCACGCGGAGGGCTGGGGAACCGGCATCGTGGCGCGGCTCGCCGCGGACCTCGGCGCCACGTTTCCCCAGCAACGCGGCTTCTCGTACCGGAACTTGGTGCAGACCCCGAAGATGGCCCACACCTGGCCCGCCCTCATCACGCACCGCCCGGTCGCCCAGCTCCCCTGGCGCCACATCACCGTTCTGCTCGACAAGCTGCACACCCGCGCGGAGCGGGACTTCTACGCCACGGAGGCCGTCCGCAACGGCTGGTCCCGCGCGCACCTGAACCTCGCGATCCGCCAGCGGTTGCACGTGCCACAGAGCACCGCGCCCGTCCGGCAGGACGTGACGCTGCCGGACGGCTCCCCCGCCCTCGACGAGCTGGCGAGCGACCCGTACCGCCTGGACTTCCTGCGCCTGGACGACGAGGAGCGCCTCGACCGCGCGGACGGGGAGGCGATCGCGGCCCGGACGATCCGCTACCTCACCGGGCTCGGCACCGGATTCGCCTTCGTCGGCTGCCGCCACCCCGTACCGGCCGCGCACGGCCCGCACGTCGTCGACCTGCTCTTCTACCATCTTCGGCTGCACCGGTACCTCGCCTTCGCCCTCGACGTCCAGGGCGATCGGGGCAGGCACCTCGGCAGGCTCGCCGCGCACACGAAGGCGATCGACGACCTGCTGCGCGACCCGGCCCGGGACAACACGACCCTCGGCGTCCTCATCGAGTCCCGCTACGGCCGCGCCACCTACGCCCCCGTCCCCTTACCGGAATCCCAACTGATTCCCACGGAGGAGGACTTGAGCCGCGTCGTACGCGCCGTCACCGACCCCTTGGAACCCGTACCCTCATTCGACGGAACCGCACGACGACCGTGAGTACGACGACTGTGAGCACGACGACCACGAGACGGCGAAAGGGCCCCGCCCATGGACCCCGCACTGCTCGGCACGCGCCTCGCCTCCAGCGCCGTCGCGCCGCTCGTCCGCAAGCTCTTCGTACGGGAGGGGCCGGGCGCGGGCCTGGTCGACCGGCCGGTCCGCCTGTCGGCCCTGGTGTCGTTCCGGGGCGAGCAGCGCACGCTGACGGAAGCGGACGTACGGAAGCTCGCCACCCGCCTCGTCCGCGAGGCCGTGGACTCCCCCGGCGAACCCCCCTTCCCCCTGGACGAGGAGACCGCCGTCACGGACGCGCTCGCGCGCCGGCTCCTCGCCCTCGGCCACCTGGACATGAACGACGTACAGGCCGTGCACCTCGGCCACCGCGCGCTGGCCAGGAAGCTCCACACCGACACGACCCACCTCACCGCGGACGCCACCGTCTTCCTGGACTCCGTCACCGAGTGGGCGTGCATCCACATCCTGCACTTCTTCACCCAGCGCACGACCTTCACGGCCCGCACCTTGGTGGAGCAGAGCCGCATCCAGGCGGAACTCATAGTCAAACTTGACGAGTTGATTACGAGGAATCCCCGTCCCGACGCCAGGGACGCCTCTTTCGAGCGCCGCTACCTCCCCCACATCGCCGACAAGCACAACCGCATCACCATCTACGGCATCGACCTCCGCGAGTCCCCCGACCGCTGGCCCCTCGAAGTCGCCTACCTGAGCCTGGAAGCGACCACCAACGAGGGCCCCTCCCTCGGGGGCGGTGGCAACTTCCCCCTGGACGCCCCCGTCACCGTCCAGCTCCCCGCCGACACGGCCCTCGCCGAACACCCCCACGTCCTGCTGCGCGGCGACGCGGGCTCCGGCAAGACCACCCTCGTCCAGTGGCTCGCGGTCACCGCGGCCCGCGAGGGCACCCGCATCCCCTTCGTCCTCCCCCTCCGTACGCTCACCAGGGCCGCCGCCCTGCCCGCGCCCGCCGACTTCCTCACCGCCGTCGGCTGCCCCCACACCCCGCCCGACGGCTGGGCCGAACGCGTCCTCACGGCCGGACGCGGCCTCGTCATGATCGACGGCATCGACGAGGTCCCCGCCGCCGACCGCGCCCGCACCCGCGACTGGCTCCTCGACCTCACCCACGCCCACCCCGGCAACCAGTGGCTCGTCACCACGCGCCCCACCGCCGTACGCCCCACCTGGCTCGCCGACCGCGGCTTCCGCGAGCTGACCCTCGCCCCCATGAAGCGCGCCGACGTCACCACCTTCGTCCGCCGCTGGCACGCGGCCGCCGACGCGCGGTCGTACGAGGAGAAGCTCCTCACCGCCCTGCGCACCAAGCGCGACCTGGCCCGCATGGCCACCAACCCCCTGATGTGCGGCCTGATGTGCGCCCTGCACCGCGAGCGCCGCGGCTTCCTGCCGCGGGGCCGCAAGGAGCTGTACGACGCCGCGCTCTCCATGCTCCTCACCCGGCGCGACCGCGAACGCGGCATGGGCGCGCCCGACGGCATCGAACTCGGCGAGGAGGCCCGGCTCGACCTCCTCCAGGCCCTCGCGTACGGCCTGATCCTCAGCGGTCGCACGGAGATGGACCACGACGGGGCGCTGCTGCTCCTGGAGCGCGCCCTGCCGAACATCGCGTCCGCCGCCGAACAGGGCGACGCCGAGGCCGTCTTCCGCCACCTCCTGCTCCGCAGCGGCCTGTTGCGCGAACCCGCGCCCGGCGTCGTGCACTTCGTCCACCGCACCTTCCAGGACTACCTGGGCGCGCGGGCCGCCGTCGCCGACGGCCACCTGGACGCCCTCGTGAGCCACGCGGGCGACCCCCAGTGGGAGGACGTCATCCGCATGTCCGTCGCCCACGCCCGCCCCGCCGAACGCGGCCGCCTCCTGCGCCAGCTCCTGGCCGCCGACGACTCCCCGCGCGTCAGCCTCCTCGCCCTGGCCTGCCTGGAGGACGCGACGACCCTCGACCCGGCGGTACGGCAGGAGGTGGAGGCGCGGGCGGCGGGGCTGATCCCGCCGCGTACGGCGGCCGAGTGCCGCCTCCTGGCGGAGGCGGGGCCCTTGGTCCTCGAGCTGCTTCCGGGGCCGGAGGGGCTCACGGACGACGAGGCGTTGGGCGTTGTCCATACGGCCCGGCTCGTGGGCCAGGAGTTCACGCTTCCCGTACTGAAGCGGTTCCGGGACCACCCGGACTCAAGGGTCCGCAGCCAGGTGCTCTCGGCCTGGGACGACTTCGACCCGGACGAGTACGTCGACGAAGTCGTCGCCCACGTCCCGTGCCACGACGTCTTCCACACGGCGTCGACAAGGACTCGGGCCGAAGCACTCCGTAGGGCGGGCCCCTTCCCCCGCTTCAGCATTTCCGGCGCGTACACAGCCGAGGAACTGCTCACCTACGTCGATTCGGATGCCCTCAAGCGCCTGACCGTATTCGACAACCCGGTGCTGACCGATCTGACCCCGCTCACCACGTTGCACAGGCTCACGAACCTCGTCCTGTCCAACTGCCTGTCCCTCGTCGACCTCAGCCCCCTGGCGGCATTGGACCTCGACTGGCTGTACCTGCGCCTCGCGGGCAATCCCCTCCCCGTGCGGGGCCTGGAACATGTGACGACAGTGAAAACCCTGGGCATCGGTTACGGACTCGCCGGGAACCTCACCAAATGGCTGCCCACCGGCTCCCCGCTGGAAGCCCTCTCCTTCCTTTCGGGAGCCGTCGGCAGCGCCGGATTGCGCGGCCTCGGTCACTGGACGACGTTGACGTATCTCGCCCTGGACAAAGGTCGGACCGAACTGACCGCCATGGACTTCGAAGAGATAGCCACGCACCCTTCCCTCGACTCCCTGCACCTGGACCGGCCGATCCTGCCGGAGTTCCAGCACGCCCCCGAACTCCCGGGAATCGAAACGCTCAGGCTGTGGTCCCTGTACGGCACCGAGGACCTCGCCCACCTGCCCAGGATCTTTCCCGACGTACGCAAGGTCATCATCGCCCCGGCCGCCAACCACTACTTCCCCGCCGACCGCTACGACGGCCTCTTCCCCCGCGCCGAAGTCGAGGTCCTCAACAGCTTCTGGAACACCCCGCCCTCATAACGGAAAAGGGACTGCCCCGGACCGTGGAAAACGGTCCGGGGCAGCCCCGTCGGCTCACCCTCGAAGGGCTACGCCTCCTTGCTCAGGTTGGGTCCGGACCCGCCCGCCGTCGACTCGATCGGCGGGACGTCCGGCAGCGCGGTCTTCTCCTCGCCACGGAACGTGAACGTGGCGGTCTCGCCCTCACCCTCCGTGTCGACGACCACGATGTGGCCCGGACGGAGCTCGCCGAAGAGGATCTTCTCGGAGAGCGTGTCCTCGACCTCGCGCTGGATGGTGCGGCGCAGCGGCCGGGCACCCAGGACGGGGTCGTACCCCTTCTTGGCGAGGAGCTCCTTCGCGGACTGGGAGAGCTCGATGCCCATGTCCCGGTCCTTCAGGCGCTCGTCCACCTTGCTGATCATGAGGTCGACGATCTGGAGGATGTCGTCCTGGCTCAGCTGCGGGAAGACGACGACGTCGTCCACGCGGTTGAGGAACTCGGGGCGGAAGTGCTGCTTCAGCTCGTCCGAGACCTTGTTCTTCATCCGCTCGTAGTTGGTCTTCGTGTCGCCCTGGGCGGCGAAGCCCAGGTTGAAGCCCTTGGAGATGTCCCGCGTGCCGAGGTTGGTCGTCATGATGATGACCGTGTTCTTGAAGTCTACGACGCGGCCCTGGGAGTCGGTCAGGCGACCGTCCTCCAGGATCTGCAGGAGCGAGTTGAAGATGTCCGGGTGGGCCTTCTCGACCTCGTCGAAGAGGACGACGGAGAACGGCTTGCGGCGGACCTTCTCGGTCAGCTGGCCGCCCTCTTCGTAGCCCACGTAACCGGGGGGCGAACCGAAGAGCCGCGACACCGTGTGCTTCTCGCTGAACTCCGACATGTCGAGGGAGATCAGCGCGTCCTCGTCACCGAAGAGGAACTCGGCGAGGGCCTTGCTCAGCTCGGTCTTACCGACGCCGGACGGGCCCGCGAAGATGAACGAGCCGCCGGGGCGCTTGGGGTCCTTCAGACCCGCACGCGTACGCCGGATCGCCTTCGAGAGCGCCTTGACGGCGTCCTTCTGGCCGATGACGCGCTTGTGGAGCTCGTCCTCCATGCGCAGCAGGCGGGAGGACTCCTCCTCGGTCAGCTTGAAGACCGGGATGCCCGTGGCCGTGGCGAGGACCTCGGCGATCAGCTCGCCGTCGACCTCGGCGACGACGTCCATGTCGCCGGCCTTCCACTCCTTCTCGCGCTTGGCCTTGGCGGCCAGGAGCTGCTTCTCCTTGTCGCGCAGGGAGGCGGCCTTCTCGAAGTCCTGCGAGTCGATCGCGGACTCCTTGTCGCGGCGGACGCCCGCGATCTTCTCGTCGAACTCGCGGAGGTCCGGCGGCGCGGTCATCCGGCGGATGCGCATCCGCGATCCGGCCTCGTCGATCAGGTCGATCGCCTTGTCCGGCAGGAAGCGGTCCGAGATGTACCGGTCGGCGAGGGTGGCCGCCTGGACCAGGGCCTCGTCCGTGATGGAGACGCGGTGGTGCGCCTCGTACCGGTCGCGCAGGCCCTTGAGGATCTCGATGGTGTGCGGAAGCGACGGCTCCGCGACCTGGATGGGCTGGAAGCGGCGCTCGAGGGCGGCGTCCTTCTCCAGGTGCTTGCGGTACTCGTCGAGCGTGGTGGCGCCGATGGTCTGGAGCTCACCGCGGGCCAGCATCGGCTTCAGGATCGAGGCCGCGTCGATGGCGCCCTCGGCGGCACCCGCACCCACGAGCGTGTGCAGCTCGTCGATGAACAGGATGATGTCGCCGCGGGTGCGGATCTCCTTGAGGACCTTCTTCAGGCGCTCCTCGAAGTCACCCCGGTAGCGCGAGCCGGCGACGAGGGCGCCGAGGTCGAGCGTGTAGAGGTGCTTGTCCTTGAGGGTCTCGGGGACCTCGCCCTTGACGATGGCCTGGGCCAGGCCCTCGACGACGGCGGTCTTGCCGACGCCGGGCTCACCGATCAGGACGGGGTTGTTCTTGGTGCGGCGGGACAGCACCTGCATGACCCGCTCGATCTCCTTCTCGCGCCCGATGACCGGGTCGAGCTTGGACTCACGAGCGGCCTGGGTGAGGTTCCGGCCGAACTGGTCGAGGACCAGGGACGTGGAGGGCGTGCCCTCGGCAGGACCGCCGGCGGTGGCGGTCTCCTTGCCCTGGTAGCCGGAGAGCAGCTGGATGACCTGCTGCCGCACCCGGTTGAGATCGGCGCCCAGCTTGACCAGGACCTGGGCGGCGACGCCCTCGCCCTCGCGGATCAGGCCGAGCAGGATGTGCTCCGTGCCGATGTAGTTGTGGCCCAGCTGAAGGGCCTCGCGGAGCGAAAGCTCCAGGACCTTCTTGGCACGGGGGGTGAAGGGGATGTGGCCCGAGGGCGCCTGCTGGCCCTGGCCGATGATCTCCTCCACCTGCTGGCGGACCGCCTCGAGCGAAATCCCGAGGCTCTCCAGGGCCTTAGCGGCGACACCCTCACCCTCGTGGATCAGGCCCAGGAGGATGTGCTCGGTGCCGATGTAGTTGTGGTTGAGCATCCGGGCTTCTTCCTGAGCCAGGACGACAACCCGCCGCGCGCGGTCGGTGAACCTCTCGAACATCGTTAATCGCTCCTCAGAGCGGTCAGGCAGTAAGGGGTCGGTCCCCTCCCTGTCCTTCCGCAGCTTAGTCCCGCAAGCGGGGACCGCTCATTCCAACTGCCGACACCGGTCGGATCACCCTCACTACGGTAGGGAACGCTTCCTGACTCATACGCCGACACATGCTCCAACCTGATGGTGCGAGACGATGTTCCCGCAGGCCAGGCAGTTAGCCTCACCGCTAGTACGCCGTTGGCGAACGTGAGACACCTGAACGCTGCGTGTCGCCCCACCCCACTAGGGATGTCTTACCCGTATGCACGGACACTCCATGCGGCGCACACCGGTTCCCTCCGCTACGGGCGAACACCCTTGCGCCGGGGAGAACGTCCACGCGCCCCCTCTTTGACCACCCTGCGCATCCGAAGCACCACCCAGCGTGACAGCGGCCGTAACTCCCGTACGCCAGGGACGGTTGCTCAGGCATGGCCCTCAGCGTTCCGCACCCCAGGCCGCCCGCCGAGCAGCACGACCGGCGCGACGACGGGCGCGACAGCGCGCCGCGCCCGGACCCGGTACGGCGGTGGTACGAGCGCGACCTGGGCTGGGCCGTGGCGCCCGGGCCCGGGGTCCGGCTCGTCACGGGCGTGCGCTTCGACGTGCTCGAGCTGCCGGCCGATGCGGGCTTCGCCGCGCTGCGGCACCTGGGCCCGAAGGCGCCGGTGGCACTGCACGGCGAGACGATGCGGCTCTTCGTGGCCGCGGGCAGCGCGGACGAGCTGCCGGGTCTGCTCGACTGGCTGGAGTGGGGAGGCATCCCCCTGGACCTCACGGCGATCGGCGCGGGCGGCCTGGTCGACGCGCCCACCCCGCCCGGAGTGCCGGGCTCACGGGGAGCCGCCGTCTGGCTGCGACCCCCCGAGCCGGGATACGAGGTGGAGGCGACGCTGCCGTCCCTGACGGTGCGCTCCCCCCGCGCGCCGCGCGCCGCGCTCGCGGCGGACGGCAGCGGAACCGACCCCCATTCCGGCTCCGCCGCGGGCTCCGATCTCGTACGACTCGTGGACACGGCGGCAACGCAGTGCCACCGGGCCCGCCTGCGGCGTGCGAGCCGTCAGCCGTTGGCCTTCTCGTAGGCCTCGCGGATGGACGCGGGGACGCGGCCGCGGTCGTTGACCTCGAAGCCGTTGTCCTTCGCCCACGCGCGGATCTGCGCGGTGTTCTCGCTGCCGCCCGAAGTGGCGGCCCGGGACTTGCCGCGCCCGCCGGAGCGGCCCCCGGTCCGACGGCCGCCCTTCAGGTACGGCTCGAGAAGACCGCGGAGCTTGTCTGCGTTGGCGGTGGTGAGATCGATCTCGTAGCTCTTGCCGTCGAGGGCGAACGTCACGGTCTCGTCCGCCTCGCCGCCGTCGAGGTCATCGACAAGAAGGACCTGAACCTTCTGTGCCACCGGATTTCCTTTCATCGATAACTTCAGGGCCGGGCCATGCGGCGCGAGCCGCCGATTCGCCGCCCCCTGTTATATGCAGCACTGCAGTACGTCGGAAAGCAAACCGCTTTTCTTGGAAAAACACAAACCCCTGGGAGAGACCGGCTCCACGAGATCCCGGGAAACATGCGCGTTTCGGACATAGGGAACCGGGGCATGTGACAGCCCGGAATACTCCCGTCACGATCACAGATGCAGAAGCATCCGGCTGTTGCCCAAGGTGTTCGGTTTCACTCGTTCGAGGCCGAGGAACTCGGCGACGCCCTCGTCATAGGAACGCAGCAGCTCGGTGTAGACATCTGTGTCGACGGTATCGGCGGGCGTCTCGCCGATCTCCACGAAGCCGTGCTTGGCGAAGAAGTCGACTTCGAAGGTGAGGCAGAAAACCCGCCGCACGCCGAGCCAGCGCGCCGTCTGCAGCAACTTACCGAGCAGCTGATGGCCCACGCCCGCGCCCTTGACCTGAGGATTCACCGCCAGCGTGCGCACTTCGGCGAGGTCTTCCCACATCACGTGCAGCGCGCCGCAGCCGACCACCTCGGCGTTGTCGTCGCGTTCCGCGACCCAGAACTCCTGGATGTCCTCGTAAAGCGTGACGGTCGCTTTGTCGAGCAGGATGCCCCGGCGGACGTACGAGTCGAGCAGGGACCGCACTGCCGGCACATCCGCGGTACGGGCCCTGCGTACGGAGACCGCATTCGACGTGAGTACAGGCGGCGCGCCGAGTTCGGGGCGTTCGGCGTGCGCTGCCGCGAGTTCGTCGGACGCGCGGAGTTCGTGCGGCTGCGCTGGGAGTTCGTCGGGCTGTGCTGGCATGAGCGGACGCTATCGCCCGGTCCCGCCGTCCGGGGCGCCGGGGTTCTCGGGGTTCGCCGGGTTCGCTGGGTTCTCGGGGTTCTGCTGGGGCTGCGCCGGGTTCACCGGGTTCACCGGGTTCTCGTGGGACTCCACCATGCGTACGGCGTCGGTGAGGGCTTCCCGCTGCTGCGGCGACATCATCCCGAAGAAGGCGACGAGAGCGGCCGCGGGGTTGTCGCTCTGCGACCAGGCCTCGTTCATCAGTGCGGCGCTGTAGGCGGCACGGGTGGAGACCGCCTCATATCGATAGGCGCGGCCTTCCGCTTCGCGACGCACCCAGCCCTTCTGATGGAGATTGTCCAAAACGGTCATGACGGTGGTGTAAGCGATGGACCGTTCCTGCTGAAGGTCTTCCAGGACTTCTCGAACGGTCACGGGGCGGTTCCACTTCCACACCCGTGTCATCACTGCGTCTTCGAGTTCTCCCAAGGGGCGAGGCACACCAGAACAATAGTGTGCGAAACCCCTAATGGCGTGACGGACGTGGCATACCGGTCATTTACGCAACAAAAAGGGCGTACGACTCGGAAAGCTGCGGAGTCGTACGCCGGGGGCAGGGCGGGGCGGCAGCGCGCGCCGACAGGGCGCTGATCTGCGGGATCCGGATCAGGCGTCGCCGGGCTTCGGGGTCTGCCGGACGGATTCGGCGCGGGCGATCGCCGCGTCCACGGCGGCGTCCTCCTTGGCCTTGTTGGCGCCGCCCTGGGTCTTGACGATCGTCACGATGAGACCGACGAAGAACACGGCCATCACTACGGGGGGCACGAGCGCGGAGACGTATTCCATGCCCCCAGCGTAGCTAGCCCGCGGCGAGCCGCTGCGACGGGGAGGTGGGCGGGGCCGGTGGGGCGGGCGGTGCGGGTGGCGCGGGTGGTGCGGCGGGGCGCTTGGGCGGGAACACCTCGGCCGGGGTGGGCACGGGGCGGGGGCGCTCGCCGCCCTTGTCACCGGCCTTGTCGATGGCCTTGTCGCCGGCTTGGGCGCCGGCCGCCGAGAGCCCTCCCGGCAGGGCCAGCAGGCGGGTGCGGGACGGGGGCACGGTGGGCGCGGCGTGCCTGGTGCGCTCGGTGGCCGCCGCGAGGCGGGTGCGTACGTCCTGCTCCGCGAGCGTCCGGCAGCGGTCGAGCAGGGCCGCCGCGCGCGGGGTGCCGCGCAGGGCCCGGAGGGCCGCGAGGTCGTCGGGGGTCGGCCGGTAGCCGGTGGCGAGCACGTCCTCCAGGAGCGCGAGGTAGCCGGCGGCCGTGCCGGGCAGCGCCTCCCGGTAGCGGGCCAGGTCCGCCACCAGGAAGGCGCGCAGCCGGGCGCCCTCGCGTACCGCCTCGTCGATGTCGTCGGCGAGACGGACGCACTCCTGCACGGCCTGGTCATCGAGGGCACGAACGGTACTGGGGTGCAGGGCGTGGGCCAGCGCGCCGCGGAGCACTCGCAGCTCCCGCGCGCCGAAGGCCATCCCGCCCCGGGATCCGTATGGCGTGGGCATGGGGTGACGATACGTTGAAAGGGGGCGAAATCCTGTTATTTGGATACGAGTACTCGCCGTGGGCGGTTTGCGGCTTTCTTTCCCACCCGCCCGCCCGTTTCCAGCGCCACGCGGGGTGACCGCCCCTGGTGGGGCTCATCCGCCGTCGGCGGCGCCTGGGGTGGGTGGGCGGGGAACCTCCCGCCGCGAAGCGGCGGGGCGGAGGCGCATCCGACCCCCGGCGAGGCTGGGGTGGGGCGGTAGGCCGCTATCGGCGGCGAATGGGGTGCTGTCTCTT
>NZ_JBHYJH010000056.1:18148-32702 GCF_042740445.1 Streptomyces sp. NPDC059003
GGGGCCCCCCCCGCGGGGGGGGGGGGGGGGGGGGGGGGGGGGGGCCGGGGGGGGGGGGGGTGGGGGGGGGGGGGGGGGGCCTAGATGCCGCCGCGGAGCGGCGGGGCGGGGGCGCATCCGACCGGCTCGGTGGTGGGGGCGCGGTGGGGGTCAGTCCGGGCGGCGGCGGGTCGTGGCGAAGGTGACGGCTCCTACGCCCAGGGCCGCCGCCCCACCCGCCGCGAGCCACGGCAGGACACCCGCCCCCGTGTCCGCCATCCGGCCGGAGGGCGCGGGCTCCGCCGAGGGGCTCGACGTCCCGTCCACGGCCCCGGCGGCCGCGTCCTCCGCCTCCGTGGACGTGCGCAGCGTGATGTCGCCGTGCGCGGAGTACGCGGAGTGCGCGGGGTACGTCGCGTACGTGGAGTACGCCTCGGCGGTCGAGGCCGTGAGGCCAGCAAGCGGCAGCACCGCGAGGCCCGCCGTCACGGCCAGCCGCCCCCTGCGCCTCATCCGCCCCACGCTCATCCGACCCCCGCACCCGGCCCACCGCCGGGTACCCCAAGAACCCCTGTCGAGGCCCCGATCAGAGCCCCTCCCGGGGAAGACTCACGGAAGGCGGTCGGGGTTGCTCCGTGCGTACGTGGGGGCCGTACAGGGGCCGTGGCGGGGCGTCAGGTCCGGGACACGTTCCGCTCGTACACCAGGCGGAGCCCGATCAGCGTGAGCCACGGCTCGTGTTCGTCGATGACCGACGCCTCGCCGAGCACCATGGGGGCGAGGCCGCCCGTCGCGATCACGGTGACGTCGCCCGGGTCGCCGCCCGGCCCCGCGAGTTCGCGCGCCATGCGGCGTACGACGCCGTCGACCTGGCCGGCGAAGCCGTACAGGATGCCCGACTGCATGGCCTCCACAGTGTTCTTGCCGATGACGCTGCGCGGCCGGGCCAGCTCGATCTTGCGGAGCTGCGCGCCGCGTACGCCGAGGGCCTCCACGGAGATCTCGATGCCGGGGGCGATGACGCCGCCGGTGTACTCCCCGCGCGCGGAGACCGCGTCGAACGTCGTCGCCGTACCGAAGTCCACGACGATCGCCGGGCCCCCGTACAGCTCCACCGCGGCGACGGCGTTGATGATGCGGTCGGCGCCGACCTCCTTGGGGTTGTCCATGAGGATCGGCACGCCGGTCTTGATGCCGGGCTCCACGAGGACGGCGGGCACGTCTCCGTAGTAGCGGCGTGTGACCTCGCGCAGCTCGTGCAGGACCGACGGGACGGTGGAGCAGATCGCGATGCCGTCGATGCCGTCGCCGAGCTCGTCGCCGAGCAGCGGGTGCATGCCCATCAGACCGTTGAGGAGCACGGCCAGTTCGTCGGCGGTGCGGCGGGCGTCGGTGGAGATGCGCCAGTGCTCGACGATGTCCTCGCCGTCGAACAGGCCGAGCACGGTGTGGGTGTTGCCCACGTCGATGGTCAGCAGCATGCGGCGCCTCCCTCTCCGTGAGCGCCGTCGGCGACGATGGCCATGGGGGTGGTGGGTGGGGCGACGGGAGGGCGGGTGTTGCCCACGTCGATGGTCAGCAGCATGGTGCGGTCACTCCGCCGCGCGCAGGTCGAGGCCGATGTCGAGGACCGGGGCGGAGTGCGTCAGGGCGCCCACCGCGAGGAAGTCGACGCCCGTCTTCGCGTACACCGCCGCGTTCTCCAGGGTGAGGCGGCCCGAGGACTCCAGGAGGGCGCGGCCGTCGTTGATCGCCACGGCCTCCTCGGTCTCGATCGGCGTGAGGTTGTCCAGGAGGACCAGATCGGCGCCCGCGTCGAGGACTTCGCGCAGCTGGTGCAGGGTGTCGACCTCGACCTCCACGGGCACGCCCGGGAAGCGGTCGCGTACGGCCTGGAAGGCCTGGGCCACGCCGCCCGCGGCGACCACGTGGTTGTCCTTGACCAGGGCCGCGTCGGCGAGCGACATGCGGTGGTTGACGCCGCCGCCCATGCGGACCGCGTACTTCTCCAGGGAGCGCAGGCCGGGCGTCGTCTTGCGGGTGTCGCGGACCTTCGTCCTCGTGCCCTCCAGGGCGTCCGCCCACGCGCGCGTGGCGGTGGCGATGCCGGACAGGCGGCACAGGATGTTCAGCGCGCTGCGCTCGGCGGTGAGCAGGTCGCGGGTGCGGGTGGTGATGCTCAGCAGGACGTCGCCGGCCTCGACCCGCTCGCCGTCCTCGACGTGCCGCTCCACCTCGAACTCGTCGGCGCACACTACGGAGACGACGGCTTCGGCGACGCGCAGGCCCGCGACGGTGCCCGCCTGCCGTGCGGTGAAGTCGGCGGTGGCGACGGCGTCCTCGGGGATGGTGGCGACCGTCGTGACGTCCACGGCGTCCGGCGAGAACTCCAGGTCCTCGGCGATCGCGAGGTTCGCGATGTCCTCGACCTGGACGGGGTCGAGCCCCGCGTCGGCCAGGAGCTGTGCGAGCGACGGGTCGAGGCCGCACTCCACGGCGTCGTGCGCCGGGTCGCCGCCGCAGCCGCAGGCGTCGCCGCAGCCGCCGGTGCCGTCGGCCAGGGGGAGGTCGGGGGTGCTCACGTCGGTCACTGCTCCTGGGTGCTGGGGAAACGGGCGTTCTCGGTGGTGCGGGTCGTGAGGGTCCTGTCCGGGTTCAGGCGTACGACGATGTGGCGGGCCCACTGCTCGTCGTCGCGCTCCGCGTGGTCCTCGCGCCAGTGGCAGCCACGAGTCTCCTCGCGCCGCAGCGCGGCCGCCACCAGGACGCGGGCCACGCACAGGAGGTTGGTGGTCTCCCAGGCCTCGACGCCGGGCTCGATGGTCTTGCCGTGCTCGGCGAGCGCGCCCACCGCGTCCGCGTGGATGCGGGCGAGCCGGTCCGCGGCCTCGGCGAGCGACGCGGCGGAGCGCAGGACTCCGGCGCCGTCGGTCATGGTCCGCTGGATGGCGAAGCGGGCCTCGGGCGGCAGCAGCGGGTGGGCGGGCTTCTCCGGGGTGACCAGGGCGGCGGGCACGCGCGCGTGGAGGGTGTCTTCCGCGTGCCGGGCGACGATGTCGGCGGCGATGCGCTCGGCGTAGACCAGGCCCTCCAGGAGGGAGTTGGAGGCGAGCCGGTTCGCGCCGTGCACTCCGGTGCAGGCGACCTCGCCGCACGCGTACAGGCCCTCCACGGTGGTGCGGCCGTGCAGGTCGGTGCGCACGCCCCCGGAGGCGTAGTGCGCGGCCGGCGCTACGGGGATGGGCTCGGTGACCGGGTCGATGCCGTGGGCGCGGCAGGCGGCGAGGATCGTCGGGAAGCGCGCGGCCCACATCTCGGCGCCGAAGTGGCGGCCGTCCAGATACATGCGGTCGGTGCCCTGCTCCTGCATGCGGCGCAGGATGCCCTTGGCGACGATGTCGCGCGGGGCGAGCTCGGCGAGCTCGTGGGCGCCCACCATGAAGCGGACGCCGTCCGCGTCCACGAGGTGCGCGCCCTCGCCGCGCACGGCCTCGGAGACGAGCGGCTGCTGCCCCTCGGCGTCGGTGCCCAGGAAGAGCACGGTCGGGTGGAACTGCACGAACTCCAGGTCGGAGACCTCCGCGCCCGCGCGCAGGGCGAGCGCGACGCCGTCGCCCGTGGACACGGACGGGTTCGTGGTCGCCGAGAAGACCTGGCCCATGCCGCCGGTGGCGAGCACCACGGCGGGCGCGCGGACGGCGCCGACACCGTCGTGCTGGCCCTCCCCCATGACGTGCAGGGTCACTCCGGCGGCCCGGCCCTTGTCGTCGGTCAGGAGGTCGAGGACCAGCGCGTTCTCGACGGTGGGTATGCCCTGGGCGCGGACCGCCTCGACGAGGGCGCGGGAGATCTCCGCGCCGGTCGCGTCGCCGCCCGCGTGCGCGATGCGGTTGCGGTGGTGGCCGCCCTCGCGGGTGAGGGCGATCCCTCCGGCGGCGGACTCGTCGAAGCGGGCGCCCGTCTCGATGAGGCGGCGTACGGCGCCGGGGCCCTCGGTGACGAGCGTGCGCACCGCCTCCTCGTCGCAGACGCCCGCGCCCGCCACGAGGGTGTCGTCCAGGTGCTGTTCGGGGGTGTCGCCGTCGCCGAGGGCGGCCGCGATGCCGCCCTGTGCCCAACGCGTGGAGCCGTCGTCCAGGCGGGCCTTGGTGACGACGACGGTCTTCAGGCCCGCCGCCGAGCTGCGCAGGGCGGCGGTCAGACCGGCCACTCCGGAGCCGACGACCACGACGTCGGCGTCGAGTGCCCAGCCGGGGGCGGGGGCGTGCAGCCGTATGCCGGTGGCGGTCATGCGAGGACTCCGGTGGTGGTCATGGGGTGGCTCCGATCGCAGTCGTTCGGGAGGCGCGCGCTCATGCGGTGTCTCCGAAGGTCAGCGGGATGTTGTCGATCAGGCGGGTGGCGCCGACCTTCGCGGCGACGGCGAGGACGGCCTCGCCCCGGTGGCCGGGGCCGACCTCCTGGAAGTCGGCGGGGTCGACGAGCGCCACGTAGTCGAGGACCAGCGGCGGGCGCAGGCGCCCTGCCTCGTCGAGGACCTGTCGTGCGGCGGCGCGCACCGCGTGGGGCCCGCCGGGGCCCGTGGGGGCGGCCTGGGCGAGGGCGTGCGCGTCGGCGGCCGCGCGGGACTCGCCGAGCGCGTTCAGCGCGTCCGCGCGTGCGTGCGTGGCGGGGGCGAGGGCGGCGCGGGCGCGCAGGGCCTCCTGGGCGGCGTGCCGGTCGCGGCCCGCGAACAGGGCGCGGGACAGGGCGAGCGCGGTGCGGCGCTCCTCGGGCGACAGATAGCGGTTGCGGCTGGAGCGGGCGAGGCCGTCGTCCTCACGGACGGTCGGAACCCCGACGATCTCCACGTCGAAGTTCAGGTCCCGGACCATGCGGCGGATCAGGGCGAGCTGCTGGGCGTCCTTCTGGCCGAACAGCGCCAGGTCGGGCGCCGTCAGGTGCAGCAGCTTGGCGACGACGGTGAGGACGCCGTCGAAGTGCCCGGGGCGCGTGGCCCCTTCGAGGACCGTGCCCATGGGTCCGGCGCTGACGCGCACCTGGGGCTCGCCGCCGGGATAGACCTCCTCCACGGAGGGGGCGAACACGACGTCCGCGCCCGCCTGTTCGGCGGTCTTCACGTCGGCTTCGAGGGTGCGCGGGTAGCGGTCCAGGTCCTCGCCGGCCCCGAACTGCAGGGGGTTCACGAAGACCGTGACGACGACCTCGCCGTCCGGGCCCGCCGCCTGCCGTGCCGTGCGGATCAGCGTGGCGTGGCCCTCGTGCAGGGCGCCCATGGTCATGACGACGGCGCGGGGGCCGGTACGCGCGCGTGCACGCAGTTGCTCGGCGGTGTTCAGCACCAGCGTGGGCTCGGCGCTCATCGGTTTCCTCCGTCCGGTCCGCTGCCGCGGTATCCCTCGCCTCCGGGGCCGTGCGCGCCGCTCGCGAGGACGCCCAGGAGGTCCTCGGCGAGCTCCGGCTTGAGCAGGCCGTGGGCGAGCGCGCGGTCGGCGGTCGCGCGGGCCATCGCCAGGTATCCGGCGACGGTCCCCGGCGCGTGCTTGCGCAGTTCGGCGACGTGCGCGGCGACGGTGCCCGCGTCACCGCGCGCGACGGGGCCGGTCAGGGCCGCGTCCCCGGAGCGCAGGGCGTTGTCGAGTGCCGCGCCGAGCAGGGGGCCGAGCATCCGGTCGGGGGCCTCCACGCCCGCGTCCCGCAGCAGTTCCATGGCCTCGGCGACCAGCGTGACCAGGTGGTTCGCACCGAGCGCGAGGGCCGCGTGGTAGAGCGGGCGGGCCTCTTCGGCGATCCACTCGGGCTCGCCGCCCATCTCGATCACCAGCGCTTCGGCGGCGAGCCGCAGCTCCTCGGGCGCGGTCACGCCGAAGGAGCACCCGGCCAGGCGCTGCACGTCGACGGGGGTGCCCGTGAACGTCATCGCCGGGTGCAGCGCGAGCGGCAGCGCACCGGCGCGCAGGGCGGGGTCGAGCACCTTCGTGCCGTACCGCCCTGAGGTGTGCACCAGGAGCTGTCCGGGGCGCACGGCGCCGGTCTCGGCGAGGCCTTCGACGAGGCCAGGAAGGGCGTCGTCCGGCACGGTGAGCAGGACCAGGTCCGCGCGCTCGAGGACCTCGGCGGGCGGGACGATCGGCACGTCGGGCAGCATGGCTGCGGCCCGGCGCACGGAGCGGTCGGACACCCCGGACACGGCCACGGGGCGGTGCCCGGCGAGCTGGAGCGCGGCCGCGAGCGCGGGGCCGACACGGCCCGCCCCGACCACGCCCACGGTGAGCCGCGCGGGACGGTCCCTGGGGTCTGAGTGCTGCTCCGGCCGGTGTGGTGCGTTCACGCGATGACGCCTTCCGTTCCAGTCCGCTCGGGGTACCGGACGATTTCTCGTCATGCTAACGCTATCGGTGGGCGGGGCGCCGTCGGCTGTCCACAGCCTGTGGGCATTCGTACGACCGCGCGCAATGATCTGTGGATGACCGATGAACGGGACGCAGAAGAACGGGCAGAGGAACGGGACGAAGAACGGGACGAGGACGCCGCACCCGACGAGCGCGCGCGGCGGATCGCCGCGGCCCGGGGCGCCCGACGCCTGCTGTCACGGCCTCCGACGGCCGTGACGCTCGGCGAGCGCCTGACGGCCCTCTCCGAAGGGGCCGCCGAGGTCGCGGACCTGGCGCAGCCCACCGACATGTACGGCGACGGCGTCGTCGCCGACCTGGAGAGCGAGGTCGCGCGGCTGCTCGGCAAGGAGGCCGCCGCGTTCTTCCCGACGGGCACGCTGGCCCAGCAGGCGGCGCTGCGCTCCTGGGCGGGCCGCACCGGCAACGCGACCGTGGCCCTGCATCCGCGCGCGCACCCGGAGGTCCACGAGGGAGGCGCCCTCTCCGTAGTGAGCGGTCTGCGCACGGTGCACCCGACGACCGCGCCCGGCTCCCCGACGGCCGACGACGTACGGGACTTCGAGGAGCCCTTCGGGACGCTGATGCTCGAACTGCCGCTCCGGGAGCCCGGTTTCGTGCTGCCCACCTGGCAGGAGCTCCAGGACGTGGTGGCGGCGGCACGCGAGCGGGACGCCGTCGTGCACTTCGACGGGGCACGCCTGTGGGAGTGCACCCCGCACTTCGGCCGCCCCCTGGACGAGATCGCCGCACTCGCGGACAGCGTGTACGTGTCGTTCTACAAGTCCCTGGAAGGCATCGCGGGTGCCGCGCTCGCCGGTCCCGCGACCCTCGTCGACGAGGCGCGCGTCTGGCGGCACCGCTACGGCGGCCTCGGCTTCCAGCAGTTCCCGACGGCGCTCTCGGCCCTGCTCGGCCTGAAGCAGGTCCTGCCGCGCCTTCCCGAGTACGTCGCCCACGCGCGCGTGGTGGCCGACGCGCTGCGGGACGGGCTCACGGCCGCCGAGGTGCCGTGGTCGCGCGTGCACCCCGAGCCGCCGCACACCCACCAGTTCCAGGTGTGGCTGCCGTACGAGGCCGACGTGCTGAACGAGGCGGCGCTCGCCCAGGCCGAGGAGACCAAGACCCTGCTCTTCTGGCGCTGGTTCGCCGACGGCCCGCCGGGCCTGTCCGTCACGGAGATCACCGTGAGCGGCCCGGGCCTGGCGTGGACCGCCGACGACGTCAGGGAAGCGGTCGCGGAGTTCGTACGCCGCCTCCCCTGAGGGCGTGCACGAAGCGGTGCAGGGCGGCCCGCACGCGCCCGTGCGCGGGCCGTTCCCGGACGACGGCGGCGAAGCGGCCGTAGTCGCGGACTTCCCGCACGGCCTGCCAGTCGTGGACCCCGGGGGCGGGCGGCGCGGGCTCACCGCGCTGCGCGGCGCGGTAGGTGTCGAGGAGGTACTGCTGCGTGACGCTCATGACGTACGACCTTTCATGGCAAAGGTTACTTAACGGACAACAGAAAGCCGGACGAAGCCCTTCCGGCGGCGGGAGGACGAGCGCGAAGCGCGACAAAGAGGACGCCCCCGGCCGAGATGACCGGTACGAGGCGGTACCCCCACACTGCGCGCGGCCCCCGGCCCGTGTCCCGTCGATTGACGCCCGTCGTCAATCGACGGCGGCGTTGTCAGTGGCGCGGTGCACCATGGGGTCATGAGCGTGAGCATCGACATCACCGGCCTGACGCCGGAGCGGATCCATGTCGTGCCCTCGCCCCTCGCCGAGCTCGGCATGGCGCTGCACGCACTGTCCGAGCCCGGCCACCACCCGGGGCTGCAGGGCTGGGCGACGGCCGTCTCCACGCGCCTCGAACCGAGCCTCGCGGACCGCCTGTGCGAGGCGGACTTCCTGTGGCGGACGACGTTCTCGGACGTGTTCGCGCCGTTCGCCGGCATCCCCGGGAAGAACACGCTGCCCGGCGCGACCCTCGCCGAGGAGCTCGACCAGCTCGACAAGCTCACGGACGAGCAGTTCGTGGACGCGGCCCTGGAGTTCACCTGCCAGCTGGCGTACGACACACAGCGGGCGACGGACCCGTTGAACGACCCGGAGACCCGCCGTCACGCCCTGGAGCTCGCCGCCGCCCGCGGCGACCACCAAGTGCGGTTCACGGAGCGGCTGCTCGACGACCCGCCCGCTGTGCGGGCCTGGTTCCGGCAGCTCCTGGAGGACTGCGACGAGGCGTTCTTCGCGGACACCTGGTCCCGGCTCAGCCACCAGCTCGCCGCCGACGCCCGGCACAAGACGGAGCTGCTGCGCCGCAAGGGGCTCGGCGAGGCGCTGCGCGCGATCTCCCGTGCGGTCACGCTGGACGAGGACGCCCGCCGCATCACCGTCGACAAGATGGCCGTGGGCCACACCAGGACGGGCGAGGGCGGCCTCGTCCTGGTCCCGACCAGCCTCGGCTGGCCCCACCTGATGGTCCTGCACCGGTACGGCTGGCAGTCCTCCATCACGTACCCGATCACCGCACCCGGCCCCGCGGAGCCCCCGTCCGTGGAGCAGCTCACGCGCCGCATGGCCGCGCTCTCCCACCCCGTGCGGATGCGCCTGTGCCGCCATCTGGCCCGGGGTTCGTACACGACGGGCGAGCTGGCGGACGCCCACGGCATGACGGCCCCGGAGATATCCCGGCACCTGAGCGTCCTGAAGAAGGCCGAGCTGATCACGACGCGCCGCCGCGGCCGGTACGTGCAGCACCAGCTGGACCTGAGCGTGGTGTCCCGGCTCGGCAGCGAGTTCATCGAGGGGGTGCTGCGCTGACGGCGTCCCCGCCGCCGTACCCGGCCCCTGGAGAGGCGGGTCAGCCCCCGCCGCCCCCGGCCCGGACCAGACCCGTCTCGTACGCGAGCACCACCACCTGCACCCGGTCCCGCAGGCCCAGCTTGGTCAGGATGCGCCCCACGTGCGTCTTCACGGTCGCCTCGGACAGCACGAGCCGCGCCGCGATCTCGCCGTTCGACAGGCCCTGGGCGACGAGGATCATGACCTCGCGCTCCCGTTCGGTGAGCCGCTCCAGCTCCTTGTGCTGCGGCTGCCCGGCCGAGCCCGGCAGCATCGGCGCGAAGCGGTCGAGCAGCCGCCGCGTCGTGGACGGCGCGACCACCGCGTCGCCGCTGTGCACGGACCGGATCGCGGCGAGCAGCTCGGCGGGCGGCACGTCCTTGAGCATGAACCCGGACGCGCCCGCCTTCAGGCCCGAGAAGGCGTACTCGTCGAGGTCGAAGGTGGTCAGGATGAGGACCTTCGGCGGATTGGGGTCGGCGCAGATGCGCCGCGTCGTCTCCACGCCGTCCAGCTTCGGCATGCGGACGTCCATCAGGACCACGTCGACCGCGGTGGCCCGCAGGGCCTGCAGCGCCTCGACACCGTCGCCCGCCTCCGCGACGACCTCCATGTCCGGCTGGGCGGCGAGCACCATCCGGAATCCGGTGCGCAGCAGCACCTGGTCGTCGACAAGCATCACGCGGATGGACATCTAGCGGTCCCTTCGGGGGTGGAGCGGCGGGGCGATGACGGTGCCATGGCGGTGCGGTGACAGGTGTCAGTGTGCGGGTTTGAGCGGCAGGAGCGCGCTGATCCGGAATCCTCCGCCCGGCCGC
Organism: Streptomyces sp. NPDC059003; assembly: GCF_042740445.1. Lineage (NCBI taxonomy): Bacteria > Bacillati > Actinomycetota > Actinomycetes > Kitasatosporales > Streptomycetaceae > Streptomyces > Streptomyces sp. NPDC059003. The sequence goes on from NZ_JBHYJH010000056.1 coordinate 28,164, forward strand.
GGCCCCGCGTCCAGGGTGCCCCCGACCATGCCGACGCGCTCGCGCATGCCGATCAGGCCGTGCCCCCTGCCGTCGGCGCCGCCGTCCTCGTACAGCTCGTGCGGGGCGCCCTTGCCGTCGTCCTCGACGAGCAGCCCGAGGCCGTCGTCGAAGTAGACGAGCCGGACGCTCGCCCCCGCGTTCTCGCCGCCGTGCTTGCGGGTGTTGGTGAGCGCCTCCTGCACGATGCGGTACGCGGTGAGCTCGACGCCGCTGGGCAGCGGGCGCGGAGTGCCCTCCACCTTGAAGTCGACGGGCAGGCCCGCGCCGCGCACCTGCTCGATGAGCTCGTCGAGCTGCTCCACGTCCGGCTGCGGAACGTACTCGCCGCTCTCCTCCGGCTCGCCGGTGCGCAGCACGCCGAGGAGCCGCCGCATCTCGGCGAGCGCCTGCCTGCCGGTGCCGGAGATGGTCGCGAGGGCCTGCTTGGCCTGGTCGGGCGCGGCGTCCAGGACATAGGCAGCGCCGTCGGCCTGGACGACCATCACGGAGACGTTGTGCGCGACGACGTCGTGCAGCTCACGCGCGATCCGGGCCCGCTCGGCGGCGACGGCGACCTTGGACTGCGCCTCGCGCTCCTTCTCCAGGCGGGCCGCGCGCTCCTCCAGCTGCGCCAGGTAGGCGCGGCGGGTACGGAGGGAGTCGCCGAGCACCCAGGCGAGGGCGAACGGCACGAGCGAGAAGACCGCGTAGAAGATGTTGCCCCAGGGGCCGGTGCTGTCGACCGGCCAGCGCAGCTGCGCCAGCGGGGCCGCGACCAGACCGCCGGTGAGGGCGAACCGGGAGGCCCACTTCGCGCCGTCCGCCGCGGCCGTGTAGATGATCACGAGCATCGCGAAGTTCGCGGGCTGCGGCCGCACGTCGCAGGCCAGCTGCACAGAGCCGATGACCGCCGCGAGGACCAGCATCTTCTCGGTCATACGGCGGCGCAGCGTGATGACGACGCTGTACCCGACGACGACCGGGACCGCCCAGACCGTCGGGTCGTAGGCGTTGGCCTCGGACATGGACACCAGACTCAAGCCGGAGATTCCCAGCAGGACGAACGCCCAGAAGGCGTCGACTCCCGTCGGGTGTCTGCGGAGAAAGTCATAGAGGCGCTGCACGTAACCCAGCGTAGGCAGCCCGTCAGGCCTCCCGGGTCAACCGGAGGTCCGATCCGTGCGTCCTTCTCGTACTCCGCAAGGTGGAGGCCCGCATAGCCTTCTCGCTGTGACGAATGAGGCACGGGACGCAGCGGGAGGCGTACGGCGGGGCTGGCGGGAGGCCGCCGAGGAGGCGCTGTACGGGCCGCAGGGCTTCTATCGGCGCCCGGAGGGACCCGCGGGCCACTTCCGTACGTCCGTGCACGCCTCGCCCCTGTACGCGGACGCCGTGGCCCAGCTCCTGTGCCGCGTCGACGCGGCCCTGGACCACCCGGACGAGCTGGCCTTCGTGGACGTGGGCGCGGGCCGCGGCGAGCTGACGGCCGCCGTCCTCGACCGGCTCCCCGCCGCCGTGGCGGCCCGCACGCGCGCGTACGCCGTGGAACGCGCCGAGCGCCCCGAGGACGCCGACCCGCGCATCGCGTGGCGCCCCGCACCCCCCGCCGCCGTCACCGGCCTGCTCTTCGCCAACGAATGGCTCGACAACGTCCCCCTGGACGTCGTCGAACGCGACACCGACGGCTCGCTGCGGCGTGTCCTCGTACGCGACGACGGCACCGAGGAACTCGGCGAGCCCGTCGCGGGGCCCGACGCCGACTGGCTCGCCCGGTGGTGGCTGACGGGCCCCGAGCCGGGCCTGCGCGCGGAGATCGGCCGCCCCCGGGACGCGGCGTGGGCGGCGGCCGTGGCCACCCTGACGCGCGGCCTGGCCGTCGCCGTCGACTACGCCCACACGCGCGCCGCCCGCCCGCCCTTCGGCACCCTCACGGGCTTCCGGGCGGGCCGCGAGACGCCGCCCGTGCCGGACGGCAGCGGCGACATCACCGCCCACGTGGCGCTCGACGCCTGCGCCCTGCCCGGGGCCCGCCTGCTCACCCAGCGCGCCGCCCTGCGCTCCCTGGGCGTCCACGGCGGCCGCCCGCCCCTGGCGCTCGCCTCCAGCGACCCGGCCGCGTACGTACGCCTCCTCACGCGCGCGGGCGAGGCCGCCGAACTGACGGCGCCCGGCGGGCTCGGCGACTTCGGCTGGCTGACCCAGCCGGTCGGGATCCCGGACCCGCTACTTGTCGATGTCGCCGACCACGAAGAACAGTGACCCGAGGATCGCCACCATGTCGGCGACCAGCTGCCCCGGAAGCAGCTCCGTCAGCGCCTGGATGTTGTTGTACGAGGCCGAGCGCAGCTTCAGCCGGTACGGCGTCTTCTCGCCCTTGGACACCAGGTAGTAGCCGTTGATGCCGAGCGGGTTCTCCGTCCACGCGTACGTGTGGCCCTCCGGGGCCTTGAGGACCTTCGGCAGGCGCTGGTTGATCGGCCCCTGCGGCAGCTCGGCGATCCGGTCCAGGCAGGCGTCCGCGAGGTCGAGCGCGTTGTGGGTCTGCTCCAGGAGGCACTCGAACCGGGCCAGGCAGTCACCCTCCTCGCGGGTCACCACCTTCAGGACGTCACCGAGCTCCCCGTACGCCAGATACGGCTCGTCGCGGCGCAGGTCGAAGTCCACTCCGGAGGCACGGGCGATGGGACCACTCACTCCGTAGGCGTGCACCGCCTCTCCGGAGAGCACCCCTACGCCGCGCGTACGCCCCCGGAAGATCTCGTTGCCGAGCACCAGGCGGTCGTACACGTCCATGCGCGAACGCACCGACGCGACGGCGCCACGCGCGCGTGCCGTCCAGCCGGCGGGCAGGTCCTCCTTGAGGCCGCCGACCCGGTTGAACATGTAGTGCATGCGGCCGCCGGAGATCTCCTCCATGACGTTCTGCAGCTCTTCGCGCTCCCGGAAGGCGTAGAAGACAGGCGTGATGCCGCCCAGTTCGAGCGGGTACGAGCCGAGGAACATCAGGTGGTTCAGGACCCGGTTCAGCTCGGCGAGCAGCGTGCGCGTCCACACCGCGCGCTCGGGCACCTCCATGCCGAGCATCCGCTCGACGGCGAGCACCACGCCCAGCTCGTTCGAGAACGCCGACAGCCAGTCGTGGCGGTTGGCCAGCATCACGATCTGCCGGTAGTCACGCGCCTCGAAGAGCTTCTCCGCGCCGCGGTGCATATAGCCGATGACCGGCTCCGCGCGCTCGATCCGCTCGCCGTCCAGGACGAGCCGGAGGCGCAGCACGCCGTGCGTCGACGGGTGCTGAGGGCCGATGTTGAGCACCATGTCGGTGCTCTCGGCGGCGCCGCCGATGCCGACCGTCGTCTCGGCCGGACCCGTCCGCCGCGGGGTCTGCGTCTTGCCGGTGTGCTCCGTCGTGGGGCTCATGCGCACAGTCTGACGTACGCGCTCGCCCACGCCACTGTCAGCCGTCGTACGTACGCTGGGGGCATGGAGACGGGGACGACGGCGGGGCCGGGGGAACCGGTGTGGACCGGGCTGCCCCGGGGGCTGCTCACCATGCGCCGGATGCTGCTCGTGGTGTGGCTGGTGCCGGTCGCGGTGGCGCTCGGGGTGCTGCTCGGCCTGTTCGCGGGCCCCGTGTGGGGCGCCTTCGCCGTGCTGCCCCTCGCCCTCGCGGCCTGGGGCTGGGTGCTCCTGGGGCGCAACTGGCGCTCGTGGCGGTACGCCGAGCGCGCCGACGACCTCCTCATCAGCCGCGGCGTCCTGTGGCGCGAGGAGACGATCGTGCCGTACGGCCGCATGCAGCTCGTCGAGGTCACCTCCGGCCCCGTGGAGCGCCACTTCGGCCTCGCCGGCGTCCAGCTCCACACCGCGGCCGCCGCCACGGACGCCCGCATCCCCGGCCTCGACCCCCAGGAGGCCGAGCGCCTCCGCGACCGCCTCACGGAGCTGGGCGAGGCCCGATCGGCGGGGCTGTGACCGGGGTGTCCGGCGGGGCGCCCAGGGCGGCGGACGGGGCGGGTCATGTCGGGAAGGGCGAGCGCGGGGTCAGTCCCCGGAGCGGGGCCAGTCCCCGGAGCGGGGCCAGTCCCCGGAGCGGGGCCAGTCCCCGGAGCGGGGCCAGTCCCGGGAGCGGGGCCAGTCCCGGGAGCGGGGCCAGTCCCGGCGAGGTGGCGGGGGCGGTGAGCGGGCCGGAGGTCGAGAGCGGGTCGGGGGCAGTGAGCGGGTCAGGGTTGGGGGCGGCGAGCGGGCTGGAAGGGCGCGACAGCGGGCCGGAGGCCAGCGTCGGGCGGGAGGACGGTTTCGGGCCGAAGACCGAGAGCGGGCCGGGGACGGTGAACGGGCCGGAGGTTGAGAGCGGGCCGGGGACGGCGATCAGGTCGGGGACGGTGAGCGGGCCGGGAACGGCGATCAGGTTCGGGACGGTGAGCGGGCTGGAGGGACGCGGCGGCGAGCCGGAGGCCAGCGTCGGGCGGGAGGACGGTATCGGGCCGAAGACCGAGGGCAGGTCGGGGGCGGTGT
>NZ_JBHYJH010000056.1:32801-52645 GCF_042740445.1 Streptomyces sp. NPDC059003
AACGGGCCGGAAGGACACCGCAGCGAGCCGGAGCCCAGCGCCAGGCGGCAGGCCGCATTCGGGCCGAAGACCGAGAACAGGTCGGGGGCGGTGAACGGGCCGGAAGGACACCGCAGCGAGCCGGAGCCCAGCGCCAGGCGGCAGGCCGGATTCGGGCGGGAGCCCGGTGCCGAGCGGGACGCCGGTGACACGCAGACGGCCGCGGCCGGGCTGAAGGCCGCCGCCAGGCAGGAGGGCGGCGGGCCGGAGGGCGGTGGTGGGCCGGAGGGCGGTGGTGGGCCGGAGAGCGGTGGTGCGGCAGGGGGCGAGGGGCGGGAGGAGGGCCGGCGCGCCGCGGAGGTCGGCGGCCCGCAGGGCTCCGTCGGCCCGCGCGAGCGGCGGCTGCACCCCGTCACCCCCCTGCGACGCGCCTGGGCGCCCATCGCCGTGCTCGTCGGCTGGGCCTTCCACGATCCGAACGGCACGCAGCAGCGCCTCTCCGCCCTCACCGCGACCACGCTCACCCTCGGCGCCACGGCCGTCGTCGTCGGCGGTGCCCTGTACGGCTTCCTGAGCTGGTGGTTCACGCACTTCGCAGTGACCGACACCGAACTGCGCATCCGCACGGGCCTGGTGTTCCGGCGCACCGCGCACATCCGCCTCGACCGGCTCCAGGCCGTCGACATGACCCAGCCCCTCGCCGCCCGCGTCGTCGGCGTCACCAAGCTCAAGCTGGACGTCGTCGGCGCGGACAAGAAGGACGAACTGGCCTACCTCGGAGAGCGCGAGGCCGCCGCCCTGCGCGCCGAACTCCTCGCGCGGGCCGCCGGTTTCGCCCCCGAGACCGCCCACGAGGTCGGCGAGGCCCCCGTGCGGAACCTCCTTCACGTACCGCCCCGCATGCTCGCGATATCCCTGCTGCTCACCGGCGCGCCCTGGCTGCTCCTGGTGGCCGCGCTCGTCGTACCGACCGTCCTGTGGTTCGCCACGCACAACCCGTGGACCGTCATCGCGACCGCGCTGCCCATGCTCGGCGGCGCCTTCGCGAGCAGCGTGGGCCGGTTCATCGGGGAGTACGACTGGAGAGTGGGCGAGTCCCCGGACGGCCTGCGCATCGACCACGGGCTGCTCGACAAGGCGCACGAGACGGTGCCGCCGGGCCGGGTGCAGACCGTGAGTCTCGTCGAGCCGCTGCTGTGGCGGCGCCTCGGCTGGGTGCGGGTCGAGCTGGACGTGGCCGGGTCGTCCAACAGCGTTCTGGTGCCGGTCGCGCCGCGCGCGCTCGCCGAGTCCGTGATCGCGCAGATCCTGCCCGGGGTGCGGGTGCCCGCGGAGAGCGAGCTCTCCCGGCCGCCCGCGCGGGCGGCGTGGTGCGTGCCGCTGTGGTGGAAGGGGTACGGCCTCGCCGTCACGGACGCGGTGTTCGCCGCGCGGCACGGCCTGTTCCGGCGGCGCCTCTCCCTGGTGCCGCACGCGAAGGTGCAGAGCGTGCGGCTCGTGCAGGGGCCCTGGGAGCGGTTCAAGGGCGTGGCCGACGTGAAGGTCGACACCGGGGCCAACGAGACGGTGACCGCGCGGCTCCGCCCCGCCGACGAGGCGAGCGCCCTCCTGGAGGGCCAGGCGGAACGTTCCCGTACGGGGCGCTTGGAGGCGCGACCGGACCGGTGGATGGCCTGACGGGGCCGGGCCCCGCCGGGCCCCGCCGGGCCCCGGAGAACCCCGGAGAACCCGCGAAAGCTACGCCTGGAGAGCCGTCCGCAGACCCTCTACGTCGATCTGCTCCGTCTCGTCGTGCGCCGTGAGGTCGATGACCTGGCCGACCCCGCGCTCCGCGTCGGTCGCGGCGTCCGACGGCTTGAACTCCGCCTCGGCCTCCGCCTTGTGCACGGCGAGGGCCTCCTCGCCCACCACGTCGGCGAGGTCCTCGTTCTGCACGGCGTCCAGGGCCGCCGGGGCCGCGCTCTTCGTACCGAAGAAGTCGAAGCCCCCCTCCGTGGCGGGCCGCCGCACCTGCGCGGGCGGCACGACCGCCGCCGCGGCCGGAACCGTGAAGTGCCCGGCGAGCGCCCGCTCGTGCCCGTCGGCCGCCTCGGGCTCACCCTGGGGCTCGTCGTCGACCGCATCCCGTACGTCGGCGTTCCGTACGTCGGCATCCGGGGCGACGTCGTCCACGCCGTCCACGCCGTCCACGTCGGCCTGGTCCGTGACGCCGACCGCCACATCCGCCACGTCAGCGGCGTCAGCGGCGTCAGCGGCATCCGCGTCGGCCTCGGCCTCGACGCGCCCCTCGGCGTCGGCCCCGCCCGCGCCGTCCCCGACGGCGTCCTCCGCGTCGACGACGTCCACGTCGGCAACGCCCCGCTCGAAGCGGTCCAGCGCCGCCAGCGCCTGCTCGAACAGCGACGGCGCGAGGTCCGTGCCCGTGCCCGTGCCCGCACCCGCGACTTCGGCGGCCGAGGACGACTCACCGGGCGGCAGCGCGCGCGTCGGCTCGGTCGTCTCGATGGCGAGCAGCCGCCGCCCTTCGAGGGCGCTGGCCCGCTCGGTCTCCGCGGTCGCGTACCGGCGGAGCAGCGCCGCGTGCTCGTTGCGCAGCGCGGCCAGCTCGGCCCGCTTGGCGCGCAGCTTGTTCTCCAGCTTGGAACGCAGTTCACGCGCCTCTTCGAGGTCGGATTCGCACTCGGCTATCCGCTCCTCGTAACGCCACTCGTCGCTCGCGCGGGCCCGGCTGAGCTCGGCCACGCGCTTGCCCGCCGCCCGGTCCCAGCCGCGCATGACGACCGAGCCCACGACGGCGCTCGCGGCCGCGGCGGCGGCGAGCCCGCGGAGCACGACGGGTTCCGCGAACATCCAGGCGCCGCCGGCGCAGACAAGGGAGAAGCCTGCGACCGCCGACGGAGGAAGCAGCCTGTGCAGTGGGGGGGAATGGCGGTGACGTCCACGTGGCATGGCCAGAAACTTACCGCGCGTAGGCGAAGTCTGGTGCCCCGCCCGCCAAAATCCCGGTGCCCCCACCGTAACTCCCCACGTACCTGAACGACTTCTCTCCCCGTCCGGCCACTCCATCCCCTCCGGACCGATTCCGCAACCCGGCGCGCACGACTTCCGCTTTCCTCCGCGCCGGGTTTCCGGAACTGCCGATTCCAGCCGAGGTCAGGGCGCTTGCGCGGCGCTTCCCCGGCCGGACTCGGCGGCCTGCCTTGCGGCTACTTCTTGATCAGGCCCTTCGACTCCAGATAGTCCTTCGCGACATCCGCTTCCTTCTCGCGCTCCTCGTCGACCTTGCGGTTCAGCTCGATGAGATCGTCCGTCGTCAGCGTCTTGGTGAGCTTGCCGAGCGCCGCGGCTATCTCCTTGTCGCCGGCCGACTTCTCGTTCACCACGGGGAGGATGTTGTCCGCGTTCTGGAGCTTCTTGTCGTCCTCCAGGATCACGAGGCCGAAGTTCTTCAGCGTCGCGTCCGTGGTGGTCGTCAGGAGGAGCTGGTCCTGGCCGTTCTTCACGGCCTGCTTGGACTGCGTGGTGCCGACGCCCTTGGGGTCGATTCCGGCGACGTCGATGCCGTACTTCGACTTCAGGCCCGGCGCGCAGAAGGGCCGCGCCTCGCATTCGTCGCCCGCGGCGATCCGCACCTTCTCGCCGGACTTACCAAGATCGGAAAGCGTCTTGAGCTTGTGCTGCTTCGCGTAATCCTTCGTCACCGCGAACGCGTTCTGGTCGACCGCCCCGCCCGCGGGCAGCGCCTTCAGACCGCGCGGCCCGGCGAGCTTCGTGAGGGCCGCGTACGTGGCGTCGAGGTCACTCGAAGCGACCGGCTTCGCGTCCGGGCCGTTCTTCTTCCGGTTGAGGAATTCCGCGAGCGTGGCGGCGTATTCGGGCGCGACGTCGATGCTGCCCTTCTTCAGCTCCGGCTCGTAGACCTCGCGGTTCTGCACGGTCTTGACCGACGCGTCGTACCCGGCGTCCCGCAGCACGCCCGCGTACAGCTCGGCCAGGACCTTCTGCTCGGTGAACCGCGCCGAGCCGACCACGACGCTGCCCTTGCCGCCGTCCGAGCCCTTGTCGTCCTCCAGGCTGTCCCCGCCGCACGCGGTGAGCCCCGCGGCCAGCGCCACGGCGGCCGAGGCCGCCCCTGCCATCCGTCGCGCGCGACGCGTCCTGCTGTTCATTCGGTGAACCACCATTCGAGAGTTTCAAGGTCCCACCGGCACCAGGGCCGGGGAACGGAAGAACCGGAAGCCGCTTTCGTCGCTCAGCAGCTCAGCTGCTCAGCCGCTCACACGCGACCGCCCCCGCATCGGATCGAAGACCCGCCCCACCACGACGAGCGCCCCCTCCACGACCAGCGCGAGCAGCGCCACCAGGAACGCGCCCGCCACCACCTGCGGGGTGTTCTGCAGGTTGAACCCGGCCGTGATGATCCGCCCGAGGCCGCCCTCGCCCGCCATCGCGGCGAGCGTCGCCGTCGCGACCACCTGCACGGCCGCCGACCGGACCCCCGTCATCACCAGCGGGTACGCCAGCGGCAGCTCGACCCGCGCGAACACCTGACGTCCGCTCATGCCCATGCCCCGCGCGGCCTCCACCACCGACCGGTCCACCTCGCGCATGCCGATGTACGCGTTGGTCAGCAGCGGCGGCACGGCGAAGAGGACCAGCGCGATCAGCGTCGGCACGTCCCCGTGCTCACCGAGCGGCGTGAGGGTCAGCAGGATCAGGACGGCGAGGGTCGGCACCGCGCGGCCCACGTTCGAGATGTTCACCGCGAGCGCGCCGCCCTTGCCGATGTGGCCGAGGAACAGCGCGATCGGCAGCGCGATCAGACACGCCACGGCGAGGCACACACCGCTGAAGTACAGGTGCTCGGCGAGGCGGTGCCACACCCCCTTCTCGCCCTGCCAGTTGGCGGACGTGGTCAGCCAGTCGTAGGCGCCGGATATCGCGTTCATACGGGCTCAGCCACCTTGGCCGTGTCAGGGGCCGCTTCCGTCGTGCGCGCGAAGCGGCTCATGCGGGTGCGGGGCGCCCGGGTCCACGGCGTCAGCCATCTCTGGAGGGCGAGAAGGAGCAGGTCCGCAACGATCGCGAGCGCCACGCACAGCACCGACGCGGTGAGGACCTGCGCCTTGAACTGGGTGTCGAGGCCGTCGAGGATCAGCGTGCCGAGGCCGCCGTAGTCCACGATGGCGCCGACGGTCGTGAGCGCGACCGTCGAGACCGTCGTGATCCGCACCCCGGCGAGGAGCGCGGGCAGCGCCAGCGGAAGTTCGACCTCCCAGAGCATCCGCAGCGGGCCGTACCCCATGCCTTTGGCGGCCTCACGGGCCTCTTCGGGGACGGCCTGCAGGCCCGCGAGGATGTTCCGCACGAGGATCGTCAGCGAGTACAGCACCAGGCCCGTGACGACGAGCGAGGCGGAGAGGCCGAAGAACGGGAGCAGCAGCGAGAACATCGCGAGCGACGGAATCGAGTAGAGGACCGTCGTCACGCCGAGGATCGGCGCCGCGAGGAACCGCCACCGCCGGGCGAGGAGCGCGAGCGGCAGCGAGACCGCCACGCCTATCGCGACGGCGGCGACCGTGATTCCCACGTGCTCCACCGTCGCGTCGATCAATTCCTGGCTGCGCGAGCGGACGTACTCGCCACAGATCCAGTCGTTCGTCACGAGACAGTTCCGCTTGCTCACCCGCCCCGCCTCCCCCGATTCCCCGAAACCACACCGGCCGGACATGTGCTTCAGCCCACATGCGCGGCATCCCCCGTCGACCGCACCCGACCGCGACGCGTGCCGAAACGCACACGTCCATCTGTCTGGTGACCCTAACGCCGAGCACTGACAATCGCCGAGACTCGTACGACGGGCGCAATACGGCCTTCACAGAACACGCGCCACAATGGGGAATCATGATCCGGTTCGAGCACGTGACCAAGCGCTACGCGGACGGCACGACGGCCGTCGACGACCTGTCCTTCGAGGTGGGCGAGGGTGAACTGGTCACACTCGTCGGCCCGTCGGGCTGCGGCAAGACCACGACGATGAAAATGGTGAACCGGCTCATCGAGCCGACCGAGGGACGGATATTCCTCGACGGCGACGACATATCCGGCATCGACCCCGTCCAGCTGCGCCGCCGCATCGGCTATGTCATCCAGCAGGTCGGCCTGTTCCCGCACAAGACGGTCCTGGACAACACGGCGACCGTCCCGCACCTCCTCGGCGTCAAGCGCGCCAAGGCCCGCGAGCGCGCCGCCGAGCTCCTCGACCTCGTCGGCCTCGACCCGGCCGTCTACGGCAGCCGCTACCCGGAGCAGCTCTCCGGCGGTCAGCGCCAACGCGTCGGCGTGGCGCGGGCGTTGGCGGCCGACCCGCCCGTGCTCCTCATGGACGAGCCGTTCGGCGCGGTCGACCCCGTCGTGCGCGAGCACCTGCAGAACGAGTTCCTCCGCCTCCAGCAGGCCGTCCGCAAGACCGTGTTGTTCGTCACGCACGACATCGAGGAGGCGGTCCGGCTCGGCGACCGCATCGCCGTCTACGGCCACGGCCGCATCGAGCAGTTCGACACTCCGTCGACCGTCCTCGGCGCGCCCGCCACGGAGTACGTCGCGGACTTCGTCGGCGCGGACCGCGGCCTCAAGCGCCTCTCGGTGACCCCGATCGAGGAGGGCGACCTGGAGCAGCCGCCCGTCGTGCACCTCGACGACCCGCTGCCGGTCGATCTCGACGCCCGCTGGGCCGTCGTCCTGGACGGCGACAACAACCTGCACGGCTGGATCTCCGCCGAGCACGCGCGCGTGGGCAAGGGGACGGTCCGGGAGCACGCCCGCCGCATGGAGGCGTGGCTGCCGGTCGGCGCGAGCCTGAAGCAGGCGTTCTCGACGATGCTGCAGCACGACGCGGGCTGGATCGCGGTGATCGACGAGAAGAGCGCGGGCCGCTTCCTCGGGGTCCTGACGCCGGCGCGGCTGCACGAGGCCCTGCGGCGGTCGACGGCGGCCGACGCGCGGGACATCGCGCGCGGGGACGTGGAGCTGGAGACGGTGGCTTCGGTGGCGGGGATGTGACGTTCCCCCGGTCACTGATTTAGATGATCTCCAAACAAATGACGGCTGACAGATTTCACCATCTGTCAGCCGTCATTTGTTAGTTATTCGTTAGTCGTTCGTTATCGATCATGCGGCGCCCCTCACCGCACGTCCGACCCCCCGGTCAGCCGCTCGCTCATCCACACCAGCGACGCGGGAATCTCGCGTCGCCACGTGTTGAAATTGTGACCTCCGCTCTCCAGAGTGATCGACGACACTCGCGTGGGCTTTTTCACCTTGTCGATGAACTTCTGCGTGTCCTTGTAGTTGCCCTCGCCCTTCTTGCTGGTGGTGACGAGGAGCGACGTCTTCGGCGGGGGCATGTGGTCCAGGTACCACATCAGGTTGGCGCGGTTCTCCAGGTCCTTGTTCCCGTGGAACAGGTTCCCCGTAGTGACGTCCTGAGCGGCCTTGTAGTAGGCCGAGAGGCCCGCGCCCGCCCCGTACACACCGGGGTGGTGCATGGCGAGCTTCAGGGCGCAGTAGCCGCCCGTGGAGTCGCCGATGATGCCCCAGGAGTCGGGCTTCTTGCCCGCCCTGTAGTGCTCGCTGATCGCGTCGGGCAGGTCCTTGGCGAAGAACGTCTCCGACTGCGGGCCGCCGGGGATGTCCACGCACTCCGTGTCGCGCGGCGGCGCCACGGTCGGCCGCAGCATGACCAGGATCATCGGCTGCATCTTGCCCTGCTTGGCCTGCTTGTGCGCGGTCTGCGGGTAGTGCAGGCCCTTGATCAGCGCCTCGGCGGTGCCGGGGTAGCCGGTGAGCACGGCGGCGGCCGGGAAGGTGCGGTGGCGGTACTGCGGCTGGAAGTACTCCGGGGGCAGGTACACGTAGGCGGGGCTCGCGATCCTGGAGTTCCTGCCCTGGATGTCGATCTTCTGGATCTGGCCGCCGATCTGCGGCCGCTCGCCACCGGGCACGTCGACGGACTGCGTGTCGAGGACCTTCACCGGCCCCTTCGCGCCCGCCGCGTCGTGGTCGACGACCACGCCCTGCGCGGTCTCCTGACCGAGGAGGTCGGCCCAGCTGGCGTAGAAGCCGAACGCCTGGTTGGTGTAGAGACCGATCGACGCGAAGACCGCTACTTGCGTGGCGAGGAGCAGCCCGACGCGGCCCGTGACCGCCTGCCAGCTGCGTCGTGCAAGCCGCGGCCACAGCCAGACCGTGCCGATGAACAGCAGCACGGCCAGCGCGACCGCAAGTGCCAGCACTTTGTTGCTCGTGAGACCCATGGGATGATCCTGCCTGCGCTTTCTGCCTGTTCGCTTCCGGGGGGTCGGAAGGACGCGTTCCGGGGCCCGGGGGGCCGAAGCCGTGGGCCCGGGCAGGCAGGGCTTTCCATGCTCTTGCCACGCCCTTGCCGCGTCTTTTCCGCCAGCTTTGAGCCGGTTTTCCGCTTCGGAGTGAACCCGTCTCCCCGAAGGACCGTCCTAGAGGGCGCAATATCGCCGGATGCCGCCTTTGGCTCCGGGTTCAAGCTCTCTCGCAGAACTACGGGATGCGATGTCTGTCAGGATAGATGGGGAAATGTCGGGTGCGGTTCCAGGTAATGGCGGTGGGCTGCGCCGTATCCTCCGCGGCCCCCGTCCCGAGTCCGTTCCTGCCCTCGTCGCGAGAGCCTGCGCGCTCGTCGGCCTGCTGAACATCGCGGCCGGCGTTTTCCCGCGCTTCAGGTACAGCCGTCTGCACACGTTCGCCGAGATCCTGCCCGGTCTGTTCGGGCCCTTCGCGGCGGCCCTCGCGCTCAGCTCCGGTGTGCTGCTCCTGCTCCTCGCGCACGGCCTGCGGCGCAACAAGCGGCGGGCCTGGCGCGCCGCCGTCGTGCTGCTCCCCGCGGGCGCGGTGGCGCAGTTCGCGTACCGCCACTCGTACATCGGTGTGGTGATCTCGCTCGTCCTGCTCGCGCTGCTGCTGCGCCACCGGAGTGAGTTCGCCGCGCTGCCCGACCCGCGCAGCCGCTGGCGGGCGCTCGCCAACTTCGTCGTCCTGGGCGCCGGATCCATCGCGCTCGGCCTGGTGATCGTCAGCGTCCACCCGGACAAGGTCGTCGGCGACCCCAGCATCAGCGAGCGCCTGATGCACGTCCTGTACGGCCTCTTCGGCGTCGAGGGTCCGGTCGACTACACCGGCCGCACCCCCTGGACCGTCGGCTTCTCGCTGGGCGCCCTCGGCCTGCTGACCGCCCTCACCACCATCTACCTGGCCTTCCGCCCCGAGCACCCGGCCGCGCGCCTCACCGAGGACGACGAGACCCGCCTCCGCGAGCTGCTCGACAAGCACGGCGGCCGCGACTCCCTCGGCCACTTCGCGCTGCGCCGTGACAAGGGCGTCGTGTTCTCGCCGAGCGGCAAGGCCGCCGTCACGTACCGCGTCGTGTCCGGTGTGATGCTCGCCTCAGGCGACCCGATCGGTGACGTGGAGGCCTGGCCGGGCGCCATCGAGCGCTTCATGGACGAGGCCAAGGCGCACTCGTGGACGCCCGCCGTCATGGGCTGCTCCGAGACCGGCGGCCAGGTGTGGACGCGTGAGACCGGCCTCGACGCCCTGGAGCTGGGGGACGAGGCGGTGGTGGATGTCGCGGATTTCTCCCTGTCCGGGCGCGCGATGCGCAACGTGCGCCAGATGGTCAAGCGAATCGAGCGCAATGGGTACGAGACCCGCGTGCGGCGCATCCGTGACCTCGGGGAGCAGGAGCTGGAGCGCATCCAGCGGGCCGCCGACGACTGGCGGGGCACCGACACCGAGCGCGGCTTCTCCATGGCGCTCGGCCGCATCGGCGACCCGGACGACGGCGACTGCCTGATCGCGACCGCCCACAAGACCGACGAACAGCCCGGTCCGTACGGCGACTTGAAGGCCGTCCTGCACTTCGTGCCGTGGGGCAAGGACGGCGTCTCGCTCGACCTGATGCGCCGTGACCGCTCGGCCGACCCGGGCATGAACGAGCTGCTCATCGTGGCCGCGCTGCAGGCCGCCCCGAAGCTGGGCATCGCCAAGGTCTCGCTGAACTTCGCGATGTTCCGCGCGGCGCTCGCGCGCGGCGAGAAGCTCGGCGCGGGCCCGGTCCTGCGCGCCTGGAGGGGCCTGCTCGTCTTTCTCTCGCGCTGGTTCCAGATCGAGTCGCTGTACAAGTTCAACGCGAAGTTCCGGCCGCGCTGGGAGCCCCGCTTCGTGGTCTACCGCGCCAGCCGCGACCTGCCCCGCATCGGTTTCGCGGCGATGCAGGCCGAGGGCTTCGTGACCCTCGCCCTGCCGCGGTTCCTGCGCCGCAGGGGCGCGCAGCCCCGCCCCTGCACGCACCAGAGCGCCCAGGTGGCCCTGGCCGCCGAGCACGAGATGCGGACGGCGTAGCGCCCACGCGCGCGGGCCTACGCTTAAGGCATGAGTACGTTGCGTGGGCGGGGAACGGTCGAGGGACTGCCTCAGTGGGACCGCTGTGCGGTCATGGGCGTCGTGAACGTCACCCCCGACTCCTTCTCCGACGGCGGCCGCTGGTTCGACACCACGGCCGCCGTCAAGCACGGCGTCGACCTGGTCGCCCAGGGCGCCGACCTGGTCGACGTGGGCGGCGAGTCCACGCGGCCCGGCGCGTCCCGGGTGGACGAGGACGAGGAGCTGCGGCGCGTCGTCCCCGTGGTGCGGGGCCTGGCCTCCGAGGGCGTCACGGTGTCCGTGGACACGATGCGGGCGTCGGTGGCCCGGCAGGCGCTCGCCGCGGGCGCGGTCCTCGTGAACGACGTCTCCGGAGGGCTCGCGGACCCCGACATGGTGCCGGTCGTCGCCGCCGCGGACGCGCCGTTCGTGGTCATGCACTGGCGCGGCTTCCTGACGGACATCCACGCCAGGCCCGTGTACGAGGACGTGGTCTCCGAAGTGGTCGACGAGCTCCACGCGCGCGTGGAGGCGGCCATCGAGGGCGGTATCGCGCCGGAGCGGATCGTCGTCGACCCAGGTCTCGGCTTCTCCAAGGACGCCGAGCACGACCTGGCCCTGGTGGCCCGCCTCGACCGGCTGCGGTCGCTCGGCCGCCCGCTCCTGGTCGCGGCGTCCCGCAAGCGCTTCCTCGGCCGGGTCCTGGCGGGCCCCGAGGGCTCCCCGCCCCCGGCCAGGGAGCGGGACGCGGCGACGGCCGCGATCTCCGCGATCGCCGCTCACCAGGGTGCCTGGGCGGTCCGCGTGCACGAGGTCCGCGCCACGGCGGACGCGGTGCGCGTCGCCCAGGCGATCACGGAGGCGGCGGAGGTCCGGTGACTCGGGCGCACACGGACGTCGAACAGGTCGAGCTCGCCAACACCGCCTTCTACGAAGCGCTGGAGCGGGGTGACTTCGACGCGCTCTCGGACCTGTGGCTGGACGCGGTGGACCTCGCGGACGCCACCGGCAGCGGCGGCGACACGCCGGGCCGTACGCGTACCGCCCCCGATGGCGGACCGGACGCGGACCCCGATGACGACGCCCCGGGCACCGACGACGCCGACGGCTCCGATGACGACGACACCGACGCCGGTGGCCCCGCGATCTCCTGCGTCCACCCGGGCTGGCCGGTGCTCACGGGCCGCGGCGAGGTCCTCAGGTCGTACGCGCTGATCATGGCGAACACGGAGTACATCCAGTTCTTCCTCACCGACGTACGGGTTAGCGTCGCGGCCGACACGGCCCTCGTGACCTGCACGGAGAACATCCTCAGCGGCGGCCCGGCGCCCCAGGACGGCGATGAGCTCGGCCCGCTCGTCGGGCAGCTCGTGGTCGCCACGAACGTGTTCCGGCGCACGTCCGACGGCTGGAAACTGTGGTCGCACCACGCGTCACCCGTCCTTGCCGAATCCGGTGACGAAGAGGACGACGAGACACCCTCATGAGTGGTGGCGGCCCCCGCTTCAGTGGGTAGGGGCACCGGGAACCCGCGCGGGCGGGCCGTCCTGTGGCCCCCGCGAGCGAACACTGTCGGTGCTCGCAGGTAGATTCGATTGAGGCTGGTGTGCCGACCGCACTCGGCAGGGACCGGCCGTACCGACGACAGTCAGGAGTGATTGGCGTGGATCGTGTCGCGCTGCGCGGGCTCAAGGCCCGCGGGCACCACGGTGTCTACCCGCGGGAGCGCGAAGAGGGCCAGACCTTCATCGTGGACCTGGTCCTTGGTCTGGACACGCGAGCGGCCGCGGCCGACGACGACCTGACGAAGACCGTGCACTACGGCATCGTGGCGGAGGAGGTCGTGGCCGTCGTCGAGGGCGAGCCGGTGAACCTCATCGAGACGCTCTCCGAGCGCATCGCCCAGGCCTGCCTCAAGCACGAAGGCGTCCTGGAGGTCGAGGTCACGGTGCACAAGCCGGACGCCCCGATCACCGTCCCGTTCGACGACGTGACCGTCACCATCACCCGGAGCCGCGTATGAACGCCCACAGCGACCCCACCGTCCAGCCGGTGCCCGCCTCCGTCGTGGAACAGGTGGACGCCGCCGACACCACGCTCTCCAACCCGCACCGGGCCGTGCTCTCCCTCGGCTCGAACCTGGGCAACCGCCTGGAGACCCTCCAGGGCGCCATCGACGCCCTGGAGGACACGCCGGGCCTCCGGGTCAAGGCGGTCTCCCCCGTGTACGAGACGGAGCCCTGGGGCGTCGAGCCGGGCAGCCAGCCGTCGTACTTCAACGCGGTCGTGGTCGTGAAGACGACGCTGCCCCCGTCCTCGCTCCTGGAGCGCGCGCACGCGGTCGAGGAGGCCTTCCACCGCGTACGGGACGAGCGCTGGGGCCCGCGCACCATCGACGTCGACATCGTCGCGTACGCGGACGTGGTCTCCGACGACCCGACCCTCACGCTCCCGCACCCGCGGGCGCACGAGCGGGCCTTCGTCCTCGCCCCGTGGCACGACGTGGAGCCGGAGGCGCGGCTCACGGGCCGCGGCCCGATCGCCGATCTGCTCGCCGAGGTCACCCGCGAGGGCGTCACTCCGCGCGCCGACCTGGAACTCAGGCTGCCCGAGTAGTCGTTGGGCCGATGACCACCCGACACACATGACAGGAACAAGGGGCGACCGCCGGAATGAAGGAACTGCGCGTCAGGACGCTGGCCGGCCTGTTCGTCGTCGCCGGGGTGCTGTCCTGGGCGGGCTCCCGCCTCTGGGACTCCAGAGGCACGCTGCCGCGCGTCCCGCTGGCCGCGCCCATCGTCCTCGCGGTGATCGCCGTGGTGCTGCTCGCCACGGCGATCTCGCTGCGGGCCCGGCTGCGCGCCCAGCGTGAGCGGCGGCCCGGCGCGAAGGGCGTCGAGCCGATGATGGCGGCCCGCGCGGTCGTCTTCGGCCAGGCCAGCGCCCTCGTCGCCGCCCTCGTCTGCGGGATGTACGGCGGCGTGGGCGCCTTCATGCTGGAGTTCCTCGACATCCCGGCCCGCCGCGACCAGGCGTACTACGCGGGCTTCTCGGTCCTCGCGGGCATCGGCGTGATAGCGGCGGCGTTCTTCCTGGAGCGTGTCTGCAAACTCCCGGAGAACGGCGACGACGAACACGGGGGCGCGGCCCCCGCTGCGTGATCGTTCATCGCGCTGCGCGCTCGTCCTCGAACTCCCCCAAGCTCTTAAGGAGCAGGGGGTACCCCCTCGACGGGCTGAATTACCGAGCCATGATCAGGCTCATCGCCTCGTTCCGCGTCGCGGGGTCCCGCAACTGCCCCCGCACCGCAGAGGTGATCGTCTTGGCCCCGGGCTTGCGGACCCCCCGCATCGTCATACACATGTGCTCGCACTCGACGACCACGATGACCCCGCGCGGCTCCAGTATCTCCATCAGGGAGTCCGCGATCTGCGTGGTCAGCCGCTCCTGGACCTGCGGGCGGCGCGCGTAGACGTCGACGAGGCGGGCGAGCTTCGACAGACCGGTGATCTTGCCGTCCGTGGACGGGATGTAGCCGACGTGGGCGACGCCCACGAACGGCACCAGGTGGTGCTCGCAGGAGCTCATGACCTCGATGTCCTTCACCAGGACCATCTCGTCGTGCCCCAGGTCGAACGTGGTCGTCAGGACGTCCTCGGGCTTCTGCCACAGGCCCGCGAATATCTCCTTGTACGCGCGTGCCACGCGGCCCGGGGTCTCCTTCAGGCCCTCCCGGTCCGGGTCCTCGCCGACCGCGATCAGCAGTTCCCGTACGGCGTTCTCGGCCCGCTTCTCGTCGAACTCGCCGATCGAGCCCTCGCCGTCCAGCGTCACGGGGTCGGTCATCTGTGCCTCGTTCCTGGTTCCTGGTTCCTGCGGACGGCCGAAAACAGCCGCGCCCCCCAGGCTAGAACCTGGGGGGCGCGGCATGCATTCCGGGCCTGGTGGGGCGGGCGGAATCAGCTTTCGGGGCGGTCCTCCGGGGCCACCTCGACCGCCGGGGTGTCCGTCTCGCCCGCGGTCACCGCGGGGCCCGAGCCATTGGCGCCGTTCGTCAGGGCGAGCTCCTTCGGGGAGAGCACCGGCGGGCGCGTCGACGGCGTGCGCCGCGTGGAGCCCGTCCAGGCCGGGCGGGCCGGACGCTTGACGATCGGGGCGAAGATCTCGGCGATCTCCTCCTTGCCGAGCGTCTCCTTCTCGAGGAGCTGAAGCACCAGGTTGTCGAGGACGTCACGGTTCTCGACGAGGATCTCCCAGGCTTCGTTGTGCGCCGTCTCGATGAGCTTCTTGACCTCTTCGTCGACGAGCGCCGCGACCTCTTCCGAGTAGTCGCGCTGGTGCGCCATCTCCCGGCCGAGGAACGGCTCGGTGTTGTCGCCGCCGAACTTGATCGCGCCGAGACGCTCGGTCATGCCGTACTGCGTGACCATGGCGCGGGCCGTGGCCGTGGCCTTCTCGATGTCGTTGGCGGCACCCGTGGTCGGGTCGTGGAAGACGAGCTCCTCCGCGGCGCGCCCGCCCAGCATGTACGCGAGCTGGTCGAGCATTTCGTTGCGCGTGGTGGAGTACTTGTCCTCGTCCGGCAGGACCATGGTGTAGCCCAGGGCGCGGCCGCGCGACAGGATCGTGATCTTGTGGACCGGGTCGGAGTTCGGGGAGGCCGCCGCGACCAGGGCGTGTCCGCCCTCGTGGTACGCGGTGATCTTCTTCTCCTTGTCGGACATGATCCGGGTCCGCTTCTGCGGGCCCGCCACGACGCGGTCGATGGCCTCGTCCAGCATGTGGTTGTCGATCAGCTTCTTGTCCGAGCGGGCCGTGAGCAGCGCGGCCTCGTTCAGGACGTTGGACAGATCGGCACCGGTGAAGCCGGGGGTGCGCCGGGCGACGGCCGCGAGGTCGACGTCCGGGGCGACCGGCTTGCCCTTCTGGTGGACCTTGAGGATCTCCAGACGGCCCTGCATGTCCGGGCGGTCGACGGCGATCTGCCGGTCGAAGCGGCCGGGGCGCAGGAGGGCCGGGTCGAGGATGTCGGGCCGGTTCGTGGCGGCGATCAGGATGACGCCGCCCTTCACGTCGAAGCCGTCCATCTCGACGAGCAGCTGGTTCAGCGTCTGCTCGCGCTCGTCGTGGCCGCCGCCGAGGCCGGCGCCGCGGTGGCGGCCGACGGCGTCGATCTCGTCGACGAAGACGATCGCCGGGGCGTTCGCCTTGGCCTGCTCGAAGAGGTCACGGACACGGGAGGCACCGACACCGACGAACATCTCGACGAAGTCGGAGCCGGAGATCGAGTAGAACGGGACGCCCGCCTCGCCCGCGACGGCGCGCGCGAGCAGCGTCTTGCCCGTACCGGGCGGGCCGTAGAGGAGCACGCCCTTGGGGATCTTGGCGCCGACGGCCTGGAACTTCGCCGGCTCCTGGAGGAACTCCTTGATCTCGTGGAGCTCCTCGACGGCCTCGTCGGAGCCCGCCACGTCGGCGAACGTCGTCTTCGGCGTGTCCTTGGTGATGAGCTTCGCCTTGGACTTGCCGAAGTTCATGACCCGGCTGCCGCCGCCCTGCATCTGATTCATCAGGAACAGGAAGACGACGACGATCAGAACGAAGGGGAGGAGCGACAGCAGAATGCCGACGAAGGGGTTCTGCTTCGACGGGGAGACGGTGTAACCGTCGGGGATCTTCTCGTCGTTGAACTTGGCTTGCAACATCTTGGCGATCTCGACGCCCTGGTCGCCGATGTAGCTCGCCTGGATCTTGCTGCTGCCCTTGACCTTCTGGCCGTCCTTGAGCTCGACCTTGATGGTGTGATCGTCACCGGTCGTGAGCTTGGCCGACTCGACCTTGTTGTCGTCGATGGCCTGTACGACCTGGCCGGTATCCACCGTCTTGTAGCCGCCGGACGAACCGACGACCTGCATCAACACGACCACGGCAAGGACGGCCAGCACGATCCACATGACTGGCCCACGGAAGTATCGCTTCACGTCCATCCACACGGAGCGGTGGCGCTCCGTACCTCCTGCCATAGTGAGTTTGATAAAGACTGTTCTTCGGACGGTACCCCAGCATTGTCACCCGAAGCCGCACGGGACGGCTGGCAATCCCGCCTACGCATGCTCCAACGGCAGGAAACGGCTGGGGGTTCCCGGACGTCCGCCGAGTGGTCCCCGGGTGTCAGCCGCCGTACACGTGCGGGGCGAGCGTGCCGACGAACGGGAGGTTGCGGTACTTCTCCGCGTAGTCCAGGCCGTATCCGACGACGAACTCGTTCGGAATGTCGAAGCCGACCCATTCGACGTCGATCGCGACCTTCGCGGCCTCCGGCTTGCGCAGGAGCGTGCACACCTTGAGGGACGCGGGCTCGCGCGAGCCGAGGTTGGAGAGCAGCCACGACAGCGTCAGGCCGGAGTCGATGATGTCCTCGACGATCAGGACGTGCTTGCCCTTGATGTCGGTGTCCAGGTCCTTGAGGATGCGGACCACGCCGGAGGACTGGGTGCCCGCGCCGTACGACGACACCGCCATCCAGTCCATGGTGACCGGGGTGGACAGGGCGCGCGCCAGGTCCGCCATGACCATCACGGCGCCCTTGAGGACTCCGACGATGAGCAGGTCCTTGCCCGCGTACTCCGCGTCGATCTTCGCGGCCAGCTCGGCCAGCTTCGCGTCGATCTCTTCCTTGGTGATGAGCACCGACTGGAGGTCGGTGCCCATGTCTTTCGCGTCCACCCGCATCACTTTCGGTCGTCCCACCGGCCCGCGGGAACCATCGGAAATCAGTCCCGAACGGTCACCGCGTCAGCCTTGCCGGATCACCAGTCTGCCACCCTGCCGCTGTGCGACGACTTTGCCGGGGAGATTGATGACCCCCTGGCCGCGCCAGCCGGTGATCAGCCGGTCGACTTCCTCGATGTGCCGGGCGAACAGCGCACCGGCCGGGGAACCGGCGTCGATGGCGGCGCGGCGCACGATGCGGCGGCGCACCGCAGGCGGCAGCGCGAACAGCTTGGCGCACTCCAGGCGCCCGGACGCGTCGCGCACGGACGCCTCCGCCTGGGCGGCCCAGGCGTCCAGGGCGTCCGCGTCGTCGCGGGACAGCTGGGCGGTGCGCGCGAGGGCCTCCACGACGCCCTTGCCGAGCGCTTTCTCCAGGGCGGGCAGGCCTTCGTGGCGCAGGCGCGAGCGGGTGTAGGCCGGGTCCGCGTTGTGCGGGTCGTCCCAGACGGGCAAGGACTGGACCAGACAGGCCTTGCGGGCGGTCTGGCGGTCGATGTGCAGGAACGGGCGGCGATAGCGGCCGCCCGCGCCGGAGACGGCGGCCATGCCGGACAGGGAGCGGATGCCGGAGCCGCGGGCGAGGCCGAGCAGGACCGTCTCGGCCTGGTCGTCCCGGGTGTGCCCGAGGAGCACGGCGACGGCGCCGTGGCGGTCGGCGGCCGCGTCGAGCGCGGCGTACCTGGCGTCGCGGGCGGCCGCCTCGGGGCCGCCGTCGCGGCCGACGGACACGGCGAGCGACTCGACCGGGTCGAGGCCGAGTGCGGTCATGCGTGCGGCGACCTCGGCGGCGCGCAGGTCCGAGCCGGGCTGCAGGCCGTGGTCGACGGTCACGGCGCCGGCGCGCAGGCCCAGCTTGGGGGCTTCGAAGGCGAGGGCGGAGGCGAGCGCCATGGAGTCGGCGCCGCCCGAGCACGCGACGAGCACGAGCGGCGACGGGGGCTGCTCGTGTGCGGGGCGTGCCTGGCGCGGGGCCGGGGGGGTCTGGGGGTTGTGGGGGGTCTGTGGGGGGTGTGCGGTCCGGGAGGGGGCGAGGTCGCGCTGGGCGGCCAGGTCGGTCAGTACGTCGTGGAGTACGCGGCGGACCGCCAGGCGTATCGCCGCGACCGCAGGATGGGGACCCATTCCGGTTGGTTCCCTTCATGAAGTTCGGGGGGTGAGCCTCGGGTCAGTCACTCAGCGGCCTCTCGCGTGGCTCCGGTTCACCTGAGCCCCACAAGTTTGGTCACTGAGAGTGTGTCGATGGTGACAGAACCGAGCCGTTACCCGAGCATTGCACGCCTACCCATGGCTCACGGTCCCTCGGACGGGTGATAGCGGGGGCGTTCTCCTGCCGTCGGCCGCATCTGTTCGCTCAGTCTGCCCTACGGTGCACCCGCGCGACCCAGTCCGCGGGTTTGGCGATCTCCGCCTTGGTGGGCAGTGTGTTCGGAGAGGTCCATACGCGATTGAAACCGTCCATACCGACCTCGTCCACGACCGCCCGAACGAAGCGCTCGCCGTCACGGTACTGACGCAGCTTCGCGTCGAGGCCGAGCAGCTTGCGCAGCGCCTGGTCGAGGCGGCTCGCGCCGCGCTGGCGGCGCTCCTTGAACTTCTCGCGGATCTCGTTGACCGACGGCACGACGCCGGGTCCCACGCCGTCCATCACGTAGTCGGCGTGGCCCTCCAGGAGGGACATGACGGCCGTCAGACGGGCCAGGATCTCGCGCTGCGTCGGCGTCTGGACCAGGTCCACGAAGGAGCGGCCGCCGTCGTCCTCCTCCGCCTCCGGGCGGCCGCCCGCGAGGCTCTGGGCGGCCTCCCGGATGCGCTCGAGAACGGTCATCGGGTCGACTTCCGTCTCCCCCAGGAACGACTGGATCTCACTCTCCAGGTGGTCGCGCAGCCACGGCACCGACGAGAACTGGGTGCGGTGCGTCTCCTCGTGCAGGCACACCCACAGCCGGAAGTCGTGCGGGTCCACGTCGAGTTCGCGCTCCACGTGGACGATGTTCGGCGCTACGAGGAGGAGCCTGCCGCCGCTCTCCGCGCCCGCGGGCAGGTCGCGGGACGCGGGGGCGAACGTCTCGTACTGGCCGAGCACGCGGGACGCCAGGAAGGACAGCAGCATGCCGAGCTCCACGCCCGTCACCTTGCCGCCGACCGCGCCGAGGACGGCGCCGCCCGGGCCGCTGCCGCGGCGGTCCTTCATCTTCTCGAGGAGCGGCTTGAGCACCTCGCGGAACCCCGCCACGTTCGCGCGCACCCAGCCCGCGCGGTCCACGACGAGGACCGGGGTGTCGTGCGTCTCGTCCGTGCCCATCCGCGTGAACGAACGGACGTGCTCCTCCGAGGACTTGGCATGCCGCCTGAGCTCCGCGACGACCGCGCGGGCCTCGTCGCGGCTCACCTCCGGCCCCGGCCGCACGAGCCGGGTCGCGGTCGCCACCGCGAGATTCCAGTCGACCATCTCCGCACCACCGAGGCTCGTCATGCCGTCAACGGTACGTGGTCGGCTGCGCCTGCGTACGGGGTTGAGGCCGCCGTTGTCCGCCCCACGCCCATGCCTTTCCCACCCGCCCGCCCGTTTCCGCCTCCACGTGGGTGGTGAGCGTGATGTCCTTGGTCGTCGCCGCCAGGTAGCGGGCCTTCACCGC
>NZ_JBHYJH010000057.1:0-52193 GCF_042740445.1 Streptomyces sp. NPDC059003
CGTTTGAGGACGAGCGCGAAGCGCGGAAAGAAGGGGTCCTAGGGGCGGAGCCCCTGGTTTCGGGAAGGGGCGGGACTGGGGCGCCCCCGCGAGGCCTCCCGCTCCCGCACCCGCACCGGAACCGAACACACCCCCACCGCGTGTTCAAAAGTGCCCGGCCCGTCCGCGATCCGCGCAAGATCGGTCCAAGCCCTGTGCGTACCCGAGCCCCGGCGGCGATACTTGCGGCCGAGCACCACGTCCACGCCAGACCGAGGGGGAGGTCGAGGCCAAGGTGACCACAACGGCACCGCCCAAGGCGCCCACGCCAGAGAAACGTCGCACCGCCTGGTCCGAGGGCGTGGACCGCCTCCGCGCCGCCGCGACGACGGAGCCGGGCAGGCTCCGCGTCATCGGCGCGACCCTCGCCGCCCTGGTCCTGGCCTTCGGCGCGGTCACCGCATGGCAGACGACGTCCCGCGCGGACGCCGCGGACCGGGTCCTGAACCGCAGTCAGCCCCTGAGCACGGACGCCGCGGCGATCTACCGCTCCCTGGCGGACGCCAACACCGCCGCGTCGAGCGGCTTCCTGGCGGGCGGCCAGGAGCCGGCGAAGGTCCGCGAGCGCTACCGGAGCGACATCGACCGGGCCAGCGAGAAGCTGGCGACCGCCGCGTCGAACGCGGGCTCCGACACGGCGTCCGCGACCTCCGTCGCCGAACTGAACAAGCTGCTCCCCCAGTACACGGCCCTGATCGAGCGCGCCCGCGCCAACAACCGCCAGGGCCTGCCGCTCGGCGGCGCCTATCTGCGGTACGCCAACGACACCATGCAGACGCGGATGCTCCCGGCCGCGGAGAAGCTGTACAAGGCGGAGAACAAGCGCCTGACCGCGGACTACGGCGACGCGAAGCCGTACGCGTGGCCCGCGATCGCCCTCGGCGTGATCGCGCTCGCCGCGCTCGCGTGGGCCCAGCGCCGCAACTACCTGCGGACGAACCGGGTGTTCAACGCGGGCCTGCTCGCGGCGACGTCGGCCGCCACCGTCGCCCTCCTGTGGCTGGTCGTCGGCCACAGCGTCGCCCGCTCCGGCCTCGACGCGTCGTACGACGACGGCGTGCGGTCCCTGAACGTCCTGAACGACGCCCGCATCAGCTCCCTGAAGGCCCGGGGCAACGAGAACCTGACCCTGGTCAGCCGCGGCGCGGAGACCGTCAAGGTCGGCGACGCGACGAAGGACAAGTTCGACGTCGACTACCAGAAGCAGATGCGGCGCCTCGACGGCGACGCCGGGCTGCTCTCGCGGGCCGCGCGCCTCGCGGACGACGAGGCGGGCGAGCGGCCCGTGAAGGACGCCGCGGACAGCGTGACGCAGTGGAAGGACCGCCACAAGTCGGCCCGCGCCAGCGACGACTCGGGCGACTACGAGGGCGCGCTCGACAAGGTCATCGGCGCGAAGGACGACGAGCCGACGGGCGAGTCCTTCGACAACGTGGACGCGGCGCTCGACCGGGCGCTCACGCACGAACAGCGGGAGTTCCAGCGCGCCGCCGAGGACGGCAAGGGCGCGCTGACGGGACTGCCCGTGGGCGCGGCCGTGCTCGGGGTGCTCGGCGCGGCGGGCGCGGTCCTCGGCATCGGCCGCAGGCTTTCGGAGTACCGGTGAAGGGGGGCACGAGGACGATGCGTGCGCGACGGGTCGAGGCGCGCGGGGAACGGGTGCCGGGCGGCGCGGGGACGCGGCGGGGCATGGCGGCGCTGCGCGGCTGGGGCGGCGTCGCCACGATGGCGCTCGCCTGCCTCCTCGCGACCGCCCTCGTCCTGGTCCTGCCCCGCCTGACGGGCGGCAACGACCGTACGCGGCAGGAGAGTTCGGCGGCCGACAGGGTCGCGCAGGCCGCGCCCGCACGCGCCGACGAGGACTGCAAGGAGCCCGAGCGCAGCCTGCGGCCCGACGACAAGGACGGCCCGACGCTCAAGGCCATCAAGCAGCGCAAGGTCAAGCGGCTCGTCGTCGGCGTCGACCAGAACAGCTACCGCTGGGGCTACCGCGACCCGAACAAGGCGGCGGGCCGGCTCGAAGGCTTCGACATCGACCTGGCGCACGAGATCGCCGAAAAGCTGCTCGGCGACCGGAACGCGGTGCAGTTCCGCGCGATCCCGACGAACCAGCGCATCCCCGCCCTCCAGGCCGGCGACGTCGACATGGTCGTCCGCACGATGACGGTCAACTGCGAGCGGATCAAGGAGGTCGACTTCTCCACGGCGTACTTCGAGACCGGCCAGCAGGTCCTCGCGCCGAAGACGTCCGACATCAAGGGCTTCGACGACTCCCTGAAGGGCAAGAAGGTCTGCTCGGCCGCGGGTTCGACGGCGGAGGCGGCGCTCAAGGAGAACAGCTTCGGTGCCGACATCAGCACCACGGTGCCGAACCAGCTCGACTGCCTGGTGCGGCTCCAGCTCGGCGAGGTGGACGCGGTCGTCACCGACGGCGCGCTCGCCGCGAGCCAGGCGGCCCAGGACCCGACGGTCGAGCTGAAGGGCAAGCCGCTGGAACCGGAGTACTACGCCGTGGCGATGAAGAAGGGCTCCACCGACCTGGTGCGGCGCGTGAACGACGTCCTTGACGACTACCGGACCCGGAAGGACGGCTGGCGGAAGTCGTACGACACGTGGCTGTCCGCCACGCTCGGCGACAAGTCGGCCCGCCCGCCGTCCCCGAAGTACCGCGACTGACCACCCCTTCCCGGCGGCGGCCGACAGCGGTCGGCACCGGAAGCGGAGAACGGGAGCGGAAAAGCGGCTGACAACCGACCTGGTACCACTGAACAGTTGAAGCGTTACGGCACAGCAGAGCGGAGAGGTGATCGATGAGCGTCGCGGGACCCCCCGGCTCTGTGATGGACCGGGACGAGGTGGACCGTGCGCTGGTGCGGCTCGACGCCGAGCACGAGGCGATCGAGACCTCGCTCCTCGCCCTCCAGGACCACGCGGGCCGCCGCCTCCTGGAGGGCGCCCTGCTCACCGGCGTCACCCAGGAGCGCTGGCAGTCGACGGAGCGTCAGATCACGCTGCTCTGGACGTACTTCGACGCGTACGCGGGGACGCTGCGCACGGCGCGGGAGGTGCGCGAGCGCAGGCGCTGGCCGAACCGCGACGACCTGATGGAGCTGACCCTGCTCCTGCGCGGCGAGAGCGTCACGGTCGCGGGCGGCCCCGCGTCCGGCGCCGCCCCGTCGATCACGGGACCGGCGAAGCTCACCGAGCGCTTCACGCTGGAGAAGCTGGTCACGCGCATGAACGACCTGTACGCGCACTCCCTGGACACGGTCGTCGCCGCCGACGCCGTGTGGTCCGCGCTGCCCGCCCGCATCGACCTGCTCGCCGCCGAACTCCAGCGCACCCGCCAGCTCGCGCACTCCGTGGGCGTGCGCCCCGGCGAGCATCCTTCGGGCGACGACCTGGAGAGCATCACGCAGGAGCTCACCCTGCTGCGCGAGCAGGTGGTGTCCGACCCGCTGGCCTTCTGGCAGCCGTCGCCCGGCAGTTCGGCCCCGGGCGGCGGCCGCCCGGGCACCGAGCGGTACGACCTCGCGGCCCGCGCCCTGGAGGACGTACGCCGCGAGATCGACGCCGTCCTCACCGTCCGCCAGGACGCCGAGGCCCGGCTCGGCAAGCTCCGCGACCTGCTCTCGCGCGCGGACCGCACGCTCGCCGAGGCCCGCTCCGCGCGCGGCGAGGTGCTCGCGAAGATCGCCGCGTCCGAGGTGCCCGCCGTCTCCGGGCCGCCGTCGGCACTCCAGGAGCAGCTGGCGATGGCGGCGGACTACCGCAGGAACGCGCAGTGGCACCGCCTCTCCCCGCTCCTGGAGTCCCTGGAGCGGAAGGCCGAGGACGAACTCCTGCGCGCCCGCGAGTCGCTGACCGCGGTCACCGCGCCGCTCGCGGTCCGCGCGGAGCTGCGCGGCCGCCTCGACGCGTACAAGGCGAAGGTCGCCCGGCACGGCCTCGCGGAGGACCCGCTCCTCGTCGAGCGGTACGACAGCGCGCGCCGCATGCTGTGGAGCGCCCCCTGCGATCTGCGCGTCGCCGAACAGGCGGTCCTGCGCTACCAGCAGGCGGCCGCCGAGGCGCTGGCGCCCAGGGTCCCGCAGCAGGGCGGGCCCACCGACCGGAGGGGGGATGCGCGCCCATGAGTGAACAGAGTGGACAGCGACCGTGCCAGCGCCCCGGCTGCACCGGCTCCTACGAGGACGTCGGCGGCGGCGAGCTGTACTGCGACACCTGCGGACTCGCCCCGGTCGTCTCGCCGCAGGGGATGGTGGGCTCGGCGCCGACCGGCATCACCGGCGGCGCGCGCGGCTCACGGGGCTCTGCGGATTCGGCGGCCGGCTCACGGTCGTCGCGCGCCAGTTCCCGCTCCTCGCGCTCGCAGTCCTCGCGCCGCTCGGTGTCGGGGCGGCTCTCGCGGTCCCTGTCGGGGCGTACGTCGTCGCGGTCGGTGTCGGTGCGCAGCTCGGGCACCTCGACCGGCGCGTCGGCGCGCGGCCGCCTGGGCGTCGGCCTGGTGTCCGTGCCGGGCATCCCGCGGCCCGACCCGCACGCCGCGGTGCAGGAGAGCCCGGAGGTGCCCGAGCGCAAGCGGTTCTGCTCCCGCTCCGACTGCGGCGCGCCGGTCGGCCGCGCGCGCGGCGAGCGGCCCGGGCGCACGGAGGGGTTCTGCACCAAGTGCGGCCACCCCTATTCGTTCGTGCCGAAGCTGCGCAAGGGCGACATCGTGCACGGCCAGTACGAGGTCATGGGCTGCCTCGCGCACGGCGGCCTCGGCTGGGTGTACCTCGCCGTGGACCGCGCGGTGTCCGACCGCTGGGTGGTGCTCAAGGGCCTGCTCGACACGGGCGACCAGGACGCGATGGCCGCCGCGATCTCCGAGCGCCGCTTCCTCGCCGAGATCGAGCACGCCAACATCGTCCGCATCTACAACTTCGTCGAGCACCTCGACCAGCGCACGGGCTCCATGGACGGCTACATCGTCATGGAGTACGTCGGCGGCAAGTCCCTCAAGGAGATCGCCAACGGCCGCCGCACCACGACCGGCAAGCGCGACCCGCTGCCCGTCGAGCAGGCCTGCGCGTACGGCATCGAGGCCCTGGAGGCGCTCGGCCATCTGCACAGCCGGAACCTGCTGTACTGCGACTTCAAGGTCGACAACGCCATCCAGACCGAGGACCAGCTCAAGCTCATCGACATGGGCGCCGTCCGCCGCATGGACGACGACGAGTCGGCGATCTACGGCACGGTCGGCTACCAGGCGCCGGAGGTCGCCGAGGCGGGCCCGTCGGTCGCGTCCGACCTGTACACGGTGGCCCGTACCCTCGCCGTCCTCACCTTCGACTTCCAGGGCTACACGAACGTCTTCGTGGACTCCCTGCCCGACCCCGACCACATCGAGGTCTTCCAGCGGTACGAGTCGTTCTACCGCCTGCTCGTCCGCGCCACCGACCCCGACCCCGCACGCCGCTTCTCCTCGGCCCAGGAGATGTCCGAACAGCTCACGGGCGTACTGCGCGAGGTCGTCGCCCTGCAGAGCGGCCGCCCACGACCGGCGCTGTCGACGCTGTTCGCCCCTGAGGTGAAGGTGACGGACACCGAACTCTTCGAGGAACTGGAGGGCGAGGTCTCGGTCCTGGGAGCCAGAGCTTCCGCCCCCGCTGCCGCCGCGGCTGCGGGCGGCGGAGCACCCCCAGCCGCTCCCGCTGTGAGCGGCGGGGCCGCCGCTGCCGCACCGGCTGTGGGCAATCGTCCCGCAGGGCGGGTCCCCCCCTCAGTGCAGCCCCACGCGCCGGGCGCCCCAACTCCCGACGGCGCCCCCGTCCCCGTACGCCCCCTGAACGCCCCCGGCGCGGCCCTCGCCCTGCCGGTGCCCCGCGTCGACCCGACCGACCCGAACGCGGGCTTCCTCGCCGGACTCGTCGACTCCGCGGGCACCGAACTGATCGCCGCGCTGCAAGCGGCCCCCGCCCCGTCCCCCGAACTGCGCCTGCGCGAACTCCGCGCCCGCCTCACCCTGGGCGAGCACACCTCCGCGACGCGGGCCCTTCAGTCCCTGGAGAAGGACCATCCGGACGACTGGCGGGTCGTCTGGTACCGGGGCGTCGCCGCCCTCGCCACCGGCGACCACGAGAACGCGGCGCTGTCCTTCGACGCGATCTACGACGCGTTCCCCGGGGAGCCCGCGCCCAAGCTGGCCCTCGGCATCTGCGCGGAGGTCCTCGGCCAGCTGGACAACGCCGCCGAGTACTACCGCCTCGTCTGGGCCACCGACCCGAGCTACGTCAGCGCCGCCTTCGGGCTCGCCCGGGTGCAGCTCGCGTCGGGCGACCGCACGGCCGCGGTGCGCACCCTG
Organism: Streptomyces sp. NPDC059003; assembly: GCF_042740445.1. Taxonomy (NCBI): domain Bacteria; kingdom Bacillati; phylum Actinomycetota; class Actinomycetes; order Kitasatosporales; family Streptomycetaceae; genus Streptomyces; species Streptomyces sp. NPDC059003. The sequence goes on from NZ_JBHYJH010000057.1 coordinate 6,386, forward strand.
GAGTCCGTGCCGGAGTCGTCGATCCACTACACGGCGGCCCGCGTCGCCGCGGTGCGGGCGCGGCTGCGGCGGCGTATGACGTTCGACACGACGACGCGCCCGGGCCCGCTGTTCCTGGAGGACCTGACGGCCGCCGCCGGGCAGGTCGAGGCGCTCGCGGACGTCGGGCTCGACGCCGTCCGCCGCGAGCTCCTGTCGACGGAGGTCCTCGGCACGGCGCTCGACTGGGTACTCTCCGGTAGGCACTCTGGTCAGGCCTCGGCGCCGGTGGCGGCCTCGGGCACGGCCCCGACGCGGACCGTACTGCTCGGCAGCGATCTGGACGAGCGCGGCCTCCGGTTCGGTCTGGAGCGTTCGTACCGGCAGCTTGCCCGGCTCGCCCAGGGTGGCGAGGAAAGGATCGAACTGGTGGAGCGGGCAAACCGTTTCCGCCCCCGGACGTGGGTGTGAAGATGTCGCAGATGCACCAACTCTCCGCGTGCCCCAGCTGCGAGTGGCCCGTGGAGTCGGGCGACTTGTACTGCGGGGCGTGCGGCTACGACCTCTCGGCGGCCCCGGCGCCCCTTCAGGACGGCCCCGACCGCCCCACGCTCGCGATCAACGGCCTGCCCCGCACCGCCGAGCCCGCCCCCGCCGAGCACTCCGCCGTCGAGCCCCCCGCCGCCGGGCCCGCCACGGCCGGGCCCGCCACGGCCTCGGCGCACTGGCCGATCGCCCCCGACGTCGACAGCTCCGACACCCCGGCCCCCACCCACCACTCGGCGGACCTGCCCGGCACGGACTCCTCGGGCACCGAGCTCCCGGCCCCGGGCCACCCGGCCACCGGCACCCCCCTCGGCGCACCGGACGACTCCCCCGAGCCCGACGGCGTACGCGAAGACGTCCCCGCGCCCGACGACTACCCGCTCCCCGCCCCCGACCCCCGCAACGCCACTCCCGACGCCTCCCCTTCTCCCTCTTCTCCCCCTTCTCCTTCTTCTCCCCCTTCTCCCGCGCCCTCCCCCTCGCCGTCCCCGGACGCCAAGGTCTGCGTCGCCTGCCGCGCGGGCGCCGTCGCGCCGGACGGGTACTGCGAGAACTGCGGGCACGCCCAGCCGCGCGAGCGCGACCACATGGAGCAGGAGCTGGCCGCCGTCGCCGCCGTCAGCGACCGCGGCCTGCGCCACCACCGCAACGAGGACGCGTTCGCGATCTCCGCGCCCGCGCTGCCCGACGGCTCGCCCGCCGTCGTCGCGATCGTCTGCGACGGCGTCTCGTCCGCGACCCGGCCCGACGAGGCCTCGATGGCCGCGTCCCGCGCCGCCGACGCGTCGCTCCAGGAGTCCCTGCCCCGCGGCACGCACCCGCAGCAGGCCATGCACGACGCGATCATCGCCGCCGCCGAGGCCGTCAACGCCCTCGCCGACGAGCCCACCGCGGCCCGCGAGCACCACCCGCACCAGAACGCGCCCGCCTGCACCCTGGTCGGTGCCGTCGTCGCGGGCGGCCTCCTCGTCATCGGCTGGGTCGGCGACAGCCGCGTCTACTGGGTCCCCGTCGACCGCACGGGCCCCGCCGTCCGCCTCACCGAGGACGACTCCTGGGCCGCCCAGATGGTCGCCGCGGGCCTGATGAACGAGGCGGAGGCCTACGCCGACGAGCGGGCGCACGCCATCACCGGCTGGCTGGGCGCGGACGCGTACGAACTGGAGCCGCACACCGCTTCCTTCAAGCCCGACCGTGCGGGTGTAGTGGTGGTGTGCACGGACGGTCTGTGGAACTACGCGGAAGCGGCCGAGGAGATGGCCGCCGTCGTGCCCGCCGACGCCGCCGAGCGCCCGCTGCACAGCGCCCAGGTCCTCGTCGGCCACGCCATCGACGGCGGGGGCCACGACAACGTAACAGTGGCGGTCGTGCCGTTCCCCATGGCGCCGCGAGGGGCAGGATCGGCCTAGCGGGCGGCCGCGGCGAGCGGTGCGCGGGACGGGGCGCGGCGGCCCTCAACCGGCCACGGCGCCCCCGCAGTTGTGCGCCCGCGTACGGCGTACGGGAACCGGACACACCTGGGGAACGGTCCACGCGTACGGAACGGTCCACGCCGTGGACGACGCCACGCCATAGGGAACGTCTGAGGGGGAGCAGCAACCATGGCCAACTTCTCGAAGTCGAATGTGCCGCAGTTCACGGTCGACGTGTACCAGAACGAATATCTGCCGGAGGGCGGCCGTGAGGTCAACGCGATCGCCACGGTGACCTCGACCGGCGGCGGAACGATCGGCTCCGCCGTCGGCGCGCCGCATCTGTACGCGGCGGGCCAGGGACCCGACGCCGCCGTCGCCATCATGGTCGACTGCTCGGGCTCCATGGACTACCCGCCGACGAAGATGCGCGGCGCCCGCGACGCCACCGCCGCCGCGGTCGACGCCGTGCGCGACGGCGTGCGCTTCGCCGTCATCGGCGGCACCCACGTCGCCAAGGAGATCTACCCCGGCGGCGGCCGCCTCGCCGTCGCGAACCCGCAGACCCGCGCCCAGGCCAAGGAGGCGCTGCGCCGGCTCAGCGCGGGCGGCGGCACCGCCATCGGCACCTGGCTGCGCCTCGCCGACCGGCTGCTCGCCTCCGCCGAGGTGTCGATACGGCACGGCATCCTCCTCACCGACGGCCGCAACGAGCACGAGTCGCCCGACGACCTGCGCGCCTCGCTCGACGCCTGCGCGGGCCGCTTCACCTGTGACGCCCGCGGCGTCGGCACCGACTGGGAAGTGAAAGAGGTCACAGGCATCGCCACGGCGCTGCTCGGCACCGCCGACATCGTCGCCGACCCGGCCGGGCTCTCCGCCGACTTCACGCAGATGATGGAGTCGGCGATGGGCAAGGAGGTCGCCGACGTCGGCCTGCGCCTGTGGACCCCCATGGGCGTCGAGATCGTCTTCGTCAAGCAAGTCGCCCCCACGGTCGTGGAGTTGACCGACCGCCGCACCGAGGCCGGGCCGCGCGCGGGCGACTACCCCACCGGATCCTGGGGCGACGAGTCCCGCGACTACCACATCTGCGTCCGCGTACCCGGCGCCGAGCTCGGCCAGGAGATGCTCGCCGCCCGGGTCTCCCTGGTGGTGCCGCAGGAGGACGGCACCGTACAGACCCTGTCCCAGGGTCTGGTACGGGCCGTGTGGACGGACGACATGGCCGCGTCCACCAGCATCAACCCCCAGGTCGCGCACTACACGGGCCAGGCCGAGCTGGCCCAGGTGATCCAGCAGGGCCTCGACGCCCGCAAGCTGGGCGACTTCGACGGCGCAACGGCCAAGCTCGGCCGGGCCGTTCAGCTCGCCAGCGCGTCCGGCAACGAGGACACCGCCAAGCTGCTTTCGAAGGTGGTGGACGTCGTCGACGCCGCGACAGGTACTGTTCGATTGAAGGCGCGTGTCGCCGAGGCCGACGAGATGACGCTGGAGACGCGCTCGACGAAAACGGTGCGCGTGAAGAAGTAGCGCGAGTGGCCGTCGTCATACGCCGACGGTGAGCGTCGTGATACGACGGCTCAGTACGGCCCAGTACGTCCGCACGTACGCGGGTTCGCACGTACCGCACAACCGGAAAATCAGAGCACGTGGCCCTCGGGCCGACGCGACGGCCTCCGGGCCGAAGAAGGAGAGGGGGAAGCGCCGACATGCCGACCTGCCCGAACGGACACCAGTCGGGTTCCGACGACTGGTGCGAGGTCTGCGGTCACCGCATGGCCGGTGCCGTACCGCCGCCGCCTCCCCCGCCGCCCCCGGCCGCCGGGTACGGCTATCCGCCGCCCGCGCCGGGCGGCCCGGGTCCCGGCCCAGGTCCCGGCCCCGGCCCCGGCCCCGGGCAGGCGCCCCCGCGTCCGCACCTCTCCGCGGTCCCCGATCTGGCGCCCGAACCCGAGCTCTGCCCCCAGTGCCGCACCCCTCGCGAGGCCAACGCGCCGTTCTGCGAGGAGTGCCGGTGGAACTTCCTGACGAACACGGCGACGTCGTACACGCCTGCGGCGCCCAATCCTCCGCTGCCGACGTCGCCGGGCATGCCCGGCGGGCCCGGTGGCCCTGGTCGGCCCGGTCCTGGCGGCGCGCCTGGCGGACCCGGTGGACCCGGTGGACCCGGTGGTTTTGGCGGCGGTCCTGGTGGGCCGGGCGCTGGGCCTGGCGGGCCTGGTGGGCCTGACGGTTTCGGTGGTGGGCCGGGTGGGCCCGGTGGACCTGGCGCTGGGCCCGGTGGACCTGGTGGGCCTGGTGGTCCGGGCATGCCCGGTGGGCCCGGTGCGGGTCCGGGTGGGCCTGGCAGGCCTGGGCCCGGCGGTCCTGGCGGGCCGGGTGGACCCGGTGCGCCCGGGGGCCCTGGTGGTCACGGTGGGCCTGACGCGCCCGGCCCGTTCGGTGGGCCTGGTGGTCCGGGTGGTCCCGGTCCGCATGGTGGGCCCGGTGGTCCCGGTGGGGCTGGTCCGTTCGGTGGTCCGGGTGGGCCCGGGGGTCCCGGCGGCCCGGGTGGCCCGGGTGGTCCCGGTGCGCACGGTGGTCCGCGTGACCTGAACGCCCCGGGTGGTCCTGGTGGTCCGGGTGGCCCGGGTGGTCCCGGTTCCTACGGTGGTCCCGGTGGCCCCGGCCCCGCTGGCGGTCCCGGTGGCCCTGGTGGCCCGGGCATGCACGGCGGTCCGGGCGGCCCCGGTGCGCCCGGCGGTCCGGGTGATCCCGGCGCCGGCCCTGGCGGTCCCGGCGGCCCTGGCGCGCCCAACCCCGCCCAGCAGTTCCAGCAGCCCCCGCCCACCGGACCCGGTGGTCCCGGTGGCCCTGGCGGCCCGCCCTCCGCCCCCGGACAGGACCCGTTCGACTACCAGGGCTCCCGGCCCTCGCAGGTGAACCGTCCGGCCGAGCCGATCCCGCCGTTCGGTGGCGGCTCGTCCACGACGCCGCCTCCCGGCGGTCCGGCAGGTCCGGGCGGTTCCGGCGGCCCGGGTGCCCCGCAGGCGTTCCAGCAGGGCCCGCCCGCACCCCCCGCGTTCCCGCGCGAGACCGGCGCCCCGCAGGGCCCGCCCCCCGGCCCCGGCCCGGCGGCGCCGCCCACCGGCGGCGGTGACGACTGGGTGCTCTCGCCGCCCTCGTCCGAGGCCCCCGGTCAGCCGCAGGGCTTCCCCGGCGCGGGCGCACCGCAGGCACCGGCGACCTGGACGGCCACGGTCGGCCCCGACCGTGACTACTTCATGGCGATGATGCAGCGCAGCGGCCCCGAGGCGGCGGGCCTGAACCTGCCCGCGTACTCCCCGGAGCAGCAGTACCCGCTGATCGGCAACCAGGTCACGATCGGCCGCCGCCGCCACTCCACCGGCGACACCCCGAACATCGACCTGTCGGTGCCGCCGGAGGACCCGGGCGTCTCGCACCAGCACGCGGTGCTCGTCCAGCAGCCCGACGGCGGCTGGGCGGTCGTCGACCAGAACTCCACCAACGGCACCACGGTCAACGGCGGCGAGGAGCCCATCCAGCCGTTCGTCCCCGTACCGCTCCAGGACGGCGACCAGGTGCACGTCGGCGCGTGGACGACGATCACGGTCAGGCGCGACTGAGCCCGGCGCACCGCGCGGCGCACCACCGACAGTCCCCGAAGGGCCGTACGCCCGCCGTCACAGCGGCCAGGCGTACGGCCCTTCGGGGTCGTCCAGCCACGCCCACGCGTACTGCCCACTGACCGTGACCCCGAACCGCTCGCGCACCGGCCGCCGCTCCCGCTGCCACAGCGCGAGCGCCTCGTACGGATCCAGGCTCCCCGCGGTCAGTTCGAGCAGGAACCGGAACAGCTCGCTCTGCAGCGCGCGGCGCGGCAGACCGCCGATGTGCCGCTCGCGCGGCGCCCTGCCGCTGCCGCCCCGCAGCGGCACGAAGTACGCGGGCGTGTGCAGGAAGCGCCCCTCCGCGTGCTCCGCGTCCGTCACCGTCAGCGCGATGAGGCCGGTCGCCAGCGGCGCGAGGACACGGGCGCCGGGGCGGCACTGCGCCAGCCACGGCCGCGGCATCGAACTGAGCGTGCAGGTCGCGATGATCCGGTCGTACGGCGCCCGCAGCGCGCACCCCGCGGCGCCGTCGCCGGTGACGACGGCGGGCCGGTACCCGGCGGTCGCGAGATGGCGCCGCGCGGACTCGGTGATCTCGGGGTCCAGGTCGACGCTCGTGACGTGCTCGTCGCCGAGCCGGTGCGCGAGCAGACCCGCGTTGTAGCCGGTGCCCGCCCCGATCTCGAGCACGTCGTACGCGGCGCCGTCCCCGACGTCCAGCTCCACCAGCATCTTGGCCATGAGCGACGGCTGGCTGCTGGACGACACCAGCTCCCCGTCGCGTACGCGCGTAGCGAGCGGCGCGTCCGCGTACGCCCCGCGCAGCCACCGCGCCCGCCGGACGGGATCCGGGTCCTCGCCCCACAGCCGCTCGTACCCGCCGCCCACGCTCACGTAGTAGTAGGGCACGAAGAGGTGCCGCGGCACCTCCGCGAACGCCTCCCGCCAGCCGGTGTCGCCCGTGAAGGCCCCGCCGGCCTCGATCTCCCGCACCAGACCGGCCCGCGCCTCGGCGGCGAGGGCGGGGTCGGGTTCGTCCCTGAGCGGAGCCTGCGCACCCATACCCCCACTGTGCTGCCCCCGGCCGCCCGATGCGAGCGGTCCCGCCGGATGCGAGCACTCCCGCCGGATGCGAGCGGTCCCACCGGATGCGGACGGTCCTAAGCCTCGGGTCCTCGGCCGCCCGGTCTGAGACCATGGAACGGTGAATGAGATCCGGCGGGGCACGCTTCAGGAGCAGACCTTCTACGAACAGGTCGGCGGCGAGGAGACCTTCAGGCGCCTCGTGCACGTCTTCTACCAGGGCGTCGCGGAGGACCCGCTGCTCCGCCCGATGTACCCGGAGGAGGACCTGGGCCCGGCCGAGGAGCGCCTCGCCCTGTTCCTGATGCAGTACTGGGGCGGCCCCCGCACCTACAGCGACAACCGCGGCCACCCCCGCCTGCGCATGCGCCACGCGCCCTTCACGGTCGACCGGGCCGCCCACGACGCCTGGCTGAAGCACATGCGCACGGCCGTCGACTCGCTCGGCCTCTCCGAGGAGCACGAGCACATCCTGTGGAACTACCTGACGTACGCGGCGGCGTCGATGGTGAACACGGCGGGCTGACCGCGCCTGCCCGGTGGGCCTCAGGTGGGGGTGACGGAGAGCGCCCCCACGCCCGCCCGCCGCACCGCAACCGAGCCGTACGGGGTGCGAAGCCGCAGCCACGCCCCGGACGCCAGCAGGTCGAGCGCGTCCCCGCGCAGGAACCCCAGCGAGTGCGCCGCGTGGGCCGCGCGCACGGGCAGCTCCGTCCCCGGCACCGTCCGGGACCAGATCTCGCGCCCCACCCGGTCGAGCTCCGCCCGGACCCGGCGCTCGGGCGGCAACTCCTCCACCCGGGACCGGAATTCGGCGACGGCACCCTGCACGAGGGAGCGCACGTCGGCCACGGCCGGAAGCCCGGCGACCGGTCGCCAGCCGCCCCGCGGCGGCAGCACCCCGGCCCACGGCGGACCGGTGACGGCGCCCGGCACGACGGCCGTGCCCGCCGTCTCCACGGCGTCCGCCGCGTCCCCCACGGACTCGAGGAGTTCACCGGCGGACACCGTCACGTCGAGCGACGTGTCGAGCCCGTGCTCGTACGGCTTCGCCAGGCGTGCCGTACGGATCGCGAGGACCTCGAACGACGGCGGCCGCCCGAACACGGCGAGCGTCTCCCCGGCCGCCTGCAGCCGGACCGCGGCCGCCTTGTCGTAGTGGACCAGGCGCGCCAGGAAGGCGGCGACGTCCGCCGCCTCCCCCGGGTCCGCGAAGTGCAGCCGCACGGTCATGCGACCAGCGCCTCCGCATCACCGGCACCGCCGACACCGTCGGCACCGTCGTCCTGGTACTGCTCCAGGACGGCCCGCTCCTCCGCGGTGATCCGCCGCGGCCGCTGCGCCTTCAGGTCGAACGGCACGACGATCGTCGTGGCCCGCACGTACACCTGCTCCGGGTCCTTGATCTCGTACGAGATCGTCAGCGACGCGGCACCTATCTTCGTCACCCACGACTCGATGGTGACCGGCTCGTGCCGGTGCACCAACGGCCGCAGGTAGTCGATCTCGTGCCGCGCCACCACGGACCCGCCCCGGAACGACGGCCCGTCGCCCTCGGGGTCCGCGCCCGAGAGCCGGAACATGAAGTCGATCCGCGCCTCTTCCAAGTACCGCAGGAAGACGGCGTTGTTGACGTGCCCGAAGGCGTCCATGTCCGACCACCGCAGTGGGCAGCTGTACAGATGGCGGGCCATGTCAGCCCCGGGTGAGCTTCTTGTACGTGGCGCGGTGCGGACGGGCCGCGTCCGGGCCGAGGCGCTCGATCTTGTTCTTCTCGTACGCCTCGAAGTTGCCCTCGAACCAGAACCACTTGGACTCGCCCTCGTAGGCGAGGATGTGCGTGGCGACCCGGTCCAGGAACCACCGGTCGTGGGAGACGACGACCGCGCAGCCCGGGAACTCCAGGAGCGCGTTCTCCAGCGACGACAGGGTCTCGACGTCGAGGTCGTTGGTCGGCTCGTCGAGGAGCAGCAGGTTGCCGCCCTGCTTGAGGGTCAGCGCCAGGTTGAGCCGGTTGCGCTCACCGCCGGAGAGCACGCCCGCGGGCTTCTGCTGGTCCGGGCCCTTGAAGCCGAACGCCGACACGTACGCGCGCGAGGGCATCTCGACCTGGCCGACGTTGATGTAGTCCAGCTCGTCCGAGACGACCGCCCACAGCGTCTTCTTCGGGTCGATGTTGGCGCGGCCCTGGTCGACGTAGGAGATCTTGACCGTGTCGCCGACCTTGATGCTGCCGGAGTCCGGGGTCTCCAGGCCCTGGATCATCTTGAACAGCGTGGTCTTGCCGGCGCCGTTCGGGCCGATGATGCCCACGATGCCGTTGCGCGGCAGCGTGAAGCTCAGGTCGTCGACGAGCACCTTCTCGCCGAAGGCCTTCGACAGGTTCTCGACCTCGACGACGATGTTGCCGAGCCGCGGCCCCGGCGGGATCTGGATCTCCTCGAAGTCCAGCTTCCGCATCTTGTCGGCCTCGGCCGCCATCTCCTCGTAACGGGCCAGACGCGCCTTGGACTTGGCCTGCCGCCCCTTGGCGTTGGACCGCACCCACTCCAGCTCGTCCTTCAGGCGCTTGGCACGCTTGGCGTCCTTCTGGCCCTCGACCTTGAGGCGCGAGGCCTTCTTGTCGAGGTACGTCGAGTAGTTGCCCTCGTAGGGGTGCGCGCGGCCGCGGTCCAGCTCGAGGATCCACTCGGCGACGTTGTCCAGGAAGTACCGGTCGTGGGTGACGGCGACGACGGTGCCCGGGTACTTGGCGAGGTGCTGCTCCAGCCACTGCACGGACTCGGCGTCCAGGTGGTTGGTGGGCTCGTCGAGCAGCAGCAGGTCGGGCGCTTCGAGCAGCAGCTTGCACAGCGCGACACGGCGGCGCTCACCACCGGAGAGGTTGGTGACCGGCCAGTCGCCGGGCGGGCAGCCGAGGGCGTCCATGGCCTGCTCGAGCTGGGTGTCCAGGTCCCACGCGTTGGCGTGGTCGAGGTCCTCCTGGAGCTTGCCCATCTCCTCCATGAGCGCGTCCGAGTAGTCGGTCGCCATCAGCTCCGCGACCTCGTTGAACCGCTGGAGCTTGTCCATGACCTCGCGGGCCCCGTCCTGCACGTTCTCCAGGACGGTCTTGGACTCGTCGAGCGGCGGCTCCTGCAGGAGCATGCCGACCGTGAAGCCGGGCGACAGGAACGCGTCACCGTTGGACGGCTGCTCCAGACCCGCCATGATCTTCAGCACCGTGGACTTACCGGCGCCGTTCGGACCCACGACACCGATCTTCGCGCCAGGCAGGAAGCTCAAGGTGACGTCGTCGAGGATCACCTTGTCGCCGTGCGCCTTGCGCGCCTTGCGCATGGTGTAGATGTACTCAGCCAAGAGAAACCGTCCGGCAATCAGTGTGTGGGCAGATACACCCCATCTTGCCGTACGGCCACCCCCCGGAGAAAACCGGATAGCCGTGCGGCACTCCCCGCCACCGCGGTGTCCCCCGGGCCACCACCGCGGCGCCGCACCGCGCGCCACCCGTGTCCCGCCAGCCACCACCGCCGCGCCCTGCAGACCACCACCCTCGCGTCCTGCCGACCACCACCCCCATGTCCCGTCGGCCACCGCCCGGCCTCGTGGCGGCCCCGTGGCGGTCCCGGTGCCGTGGGGCGCCGGGACCGTGGAGCTCGCTCCGTGACCGTGCGGCTACCGTCCGCTCACTCCTCGGGCGAGGAAGCCGTGGCCCCCGAGGCCGACTCCGCGGGCCCGGCCGGGTCCTTCTTCTTGCGCAGGAGGAACACCGCGCCGCCGCCGACCACGACGAGGGCGATCGCGAGCCCCGCTATCAGCGGCGTCGCGTTCGACCCGCCGGTCTCCGCGAGGTCACCGCCCCCGGATGTGCCGCCCGCCGACGCGGGGCTCGGCTGCGGTGCGGGCTCCGCCTTGCTGCCGACGTCGACCGCGCTGCCCTGGGTCCTGCAGTCCAGGACACCCTTGAAGCGCTTCTCGAAGCCGCCGGGCCCCGTGATCGTGAAGTCGTAGGGCTGGTCCTCCTGCAGCGGTATCGTCACCGTCCGCTTCTGGCCCGCCTTGATGGTGTGCTTGAAGCCCATCAGGCTGAAGGTGAACGGCGCGTCCCCCTTGTTGCTCGCCGTGATGTCCACGCCGCCCTTGGCGCAGTTCTTCTCCGCGGACAGCGCCGGTATCGCGCCCTTCACCGCCCAGTGGGCCGTCGCCGTCGCCGACACCGTCGACTCGCTGGAGCCCGCGAGGATCTGCGTCTGGCTCCTGGTCTCGGAGGTGAAGGCCCGCCCGACGGGCACGGTCGTCGAGGCCTGCACCTGAAGCGAGGCCGTGCTGTCCGGGGTGTTCTTCGGGACGTCGAAGTAGAGCCTGCTGCCGTCGGCCGCGGACTTGACCGGCTTGCCGTTCTTTCCGACGACCTTCACTCCGCTCGCCGAGTCCGCGGGCGGTATGACGGTGACGCTGTCCGCGTCGGTCCGCACGGTGACCGGGCCGAGCCGCTCCCCGGCGCGCCCGGAGACCGCGGGCGGCTCCAGCGTGAGGGACGCCTTCGGCTCAGGGCTGTTGCGCGCGCTGCGCTGGAGGTAGTCCGCGAGCTTCTCGGCCCGCGGGTCGAGCGCCTCCACCTTGGCCTTGTCCGAGTAGCGCCAGATCGCCACCTGCGTGCCGGCCGCGGCCGCCTCCTCGGTCAGCGACCGCGCGCCCGCCTTCCGCGCCAGCTCGGCGAGGTTGTTCACCTGCGGGTAGGAGTGCTGCAGGATCCAGCGGATCCTGCCCGCGTTGGCGTTGCGCTGCAGGGACGTGCCGCTCCACGGAGTCTCGTGGTACGTCGCGTCCTTCTGCGTGGGGTTGTGGATGTCGACGCAGTACGTCTGCAGCGTGCCGCCGTTGTCCACGGACATCTGGAAGAGGCCCGCGGGGATCTTCTGGCTGCCGCCGTTCTCGTGGACGACTGCCTGGCCGTACGTCTCCAGGCCGTCCAGGGTCGCGCTCGCTCCGCCCCGGTACTGCGGGGTGTCCACCGCCTGGGCGGTGGCCGTCGCACCCGTCGCGACTAGCCCGGCCGTGGCCAGCACGGCGGCAATGCGGGCCGCGCCCCGGCTCCGTATGGACAACGCAGAAAACACAGAATTCCCCTCCGGGCGGGACCCATTCGCATGGGGGGACTGGTCCCGCCAGCAGATTCGACCGAGCTTCAACCGGGCAGCCACCTGCCGACCGCCCCACCAGGGCATCAGCCGCCCAAGGAGCCACGCCCGGCATCCTAGGGACGCGGCGCATCACAGCTCCCGGTACTGCCATCCGATAACCGATCCGAATCGGAATCGTTATCGCCAACGCCCCTTCTGAGCTGGGCTTATCGACAAATCAATGGTTCCGCTTCGCCTTTTGGCGACGCATCACGCACCGCCCGACCGGCGGGCCCTCACCCCACCGGGGCCGGCTCCGGACGCGCCACGGACCCGAAGTCGGGCTCGCTCTCCGTCTCCTGCACGGACGCCTCCCGCACACCCGCCCCTGCCTCCGCTCCGTCCTTCGGCGCCGTCTCCTCCAGGTCCCTGCCCGGGCGCCGGAACGCCGACGTACCGCGTGCCAGGTCGTGGCCGATCGCGTAGGCGTCGATGTCCGCCGACGTCCACTGCTGTCCGCCGCGCTCCTCCTGACGCACCTTCAACCGGCCCTGGACGATGACCGGTTCGCCCACCGACAGTGAGCTCTGCGTATTGACCGCGAGGCTCCGCCAGGCCCACACGGTGAAGAAATTGGTGTGCCCGTCCGTCCACGCGTTGCGCGAGCGGTCGAAGTGCCGTGCCGTCACCGCGATCCGAAAGCGCGTCACCGGTCCTGACGGCAGCTCGCGGAACACCGGCGTCGTCGCCACGTTCCCCACCACCGTCACCATCGTGTCGTTCATCGTCGAACCCCTCCCTCGTCCACCTGCGCGCGGGTCCGTCCCGCACGGTGCGCAGCCGCACGCCCGCCCCCGCTTCCGATTCCTGCGGCGGTCACCGCGGCGGCTGCGATCTCAGATTGCAGCCGCACGGGCCGGGCCCGCTGAGCGCTGTGCCCTACCGGCCGGTTGTGGATAACTCCGTCCCCCGAAGGAGTGCCTCCGCTTCCCCAGGCTCCGCTCGCGACTCCCCCGGCCCTCACCCCCGCCGAGCCACCCGCACGTACTGCTCCCGCACCTCCCGATACCGCAGCAGCTCCGCCGCCACCGGATCGAGCACCCGGGCCCGCCCGCACCCCGCCGCCGCCTCCCGCAGCCTCCGCTCGGCCTCGCAGCCGTACCGTCGCGCCGGGCCGCGCGCCGCCATCCGGCTCAGCCACTCCACACACGGGCCCCCGACGATGCCCGCGAGCATCAGCAGGACGGGCACGCCCAGGTTCGGCGACGCGACCCCCACGATCTGCGCCACCAGCCAGAGCCCGCCGACGACTTGGAGCAGCGTCATCGCCGCCTGCGCGAGGACCGCGACCGGCCACCACCCGGGCCGCGGCGGCCGCCCCTCCGGCAGCCCCGCCCGCAGGGCCAGCTCGTCCAGCGCCTCCGGCAGCCCCTCGGCGCCCCGCACGGCCGCCTCCCGCACGGCCTGACCCCACGCGGCCGGCAGCCCCGACGCCGCCTCGTCGGCCACCGTGCGGACGGCGTGCTCGACACGCGCGCGTGCCGTCGCCTCCTCGTCCGCGTGGCCGCGCGCGACGAACCCGACCGGGCCGTGCGACGCGCGCTGCGCCTCGTACCAGCGCCACAGCCGCAGCCAGGGGGTGCCGCACGCCTTGCCCGCGTGGCGGCGCCAGGCGCGCTCGGCCGCCTGTCCTGCGGCGGCCGCGCCCACCGCTTCCGCGAGGCGGTCGGAGAAGTCCTCGCGCGCCTCCTCGCTGAGCCCCACCCCACCGCGCCCCGGCGTCGTCGCCGCGTCGGCCGCGTACACCGGCCGCAGGCGCGCGGCCGCCGCGTCCAGGTCGGCCTCGACGCGGCGCGCGGCGGCGACCCGGGCACGCGTGAGCTGACCCAGTGCCTCGCGGAGCTCACCGACCCCGTCACCGGTGAGCGCGGACAACGCGAGCACCGTGGCGCCCGGTTCGCCGTGCTCGCCGAGGGCGATGCCGTCCTCGTCGAGCAGCCGCCGCAGATCGTCGAGCACCTGGTCGGCGGCGTCCCCAGAGAGCCGGTCCACCTGGTTGAGCACCACGAACATGACCTCGGCGTGGCCCGCCATGGGCCGCAGATAGCGCTCGTGCAGGACGGCGTCCGCGTACTTCTCGGGGTCGACGACCCAGATGACGGCGTCGACGAGTCCGAGGATGCGGTCCACGTGCTCACGGTGGTCGTCTGCCGCCGAGTCGTGGTCGGGCAGGTCGACGAGGACGAGCCCCTGGAGCGCCTGGGCGTCCGCTCCTTGGAGGGGGCGCCTGCGCAGCCGCCCCGGGATGCCGAGCCGGTCGAGGAGCCCCGCGGCGCCGTCCGTCCAGCTGCACCCGATGGGCGCCGCCGTCGTCGGCCTGCGCACGCCGGTCTCGGAGATCATCACGCCCGCGAGGGCGTTGAACAGCGTCGACTTGCCGCTTCCGGTGGCGCCCGCGATCGCGACGACGGTGTGCCGGTCGGAGAGCCGCCGCCTGGCCGCGGCCTCGTCGAGCACCCGCCCCGCCTCGGCGAGCGTCCGGGTGTCGAGCCGCGTGCGGGAGAGCCCGATGAGCTCACGCAGCGCGTCGAGGCGGGCGCGCAGCGGCCCTTCGTAGACGACGGTCTGCTCGCCCGGAGCGCCCTTTTCGTACGGGGTGGCCCTCTCGTACGGAGTGGCCTTCTCGTACGGAGTGGCCTTCTCGTACGAGGAGGTCGTGCCGCCTTCGGAGGTCCGGTCGTACGCGGACGACCCGTCGGAACCTTGCGCGGAGGAATCGGAGGCCGCCGTACCGGCCTCCTGGGAGTCGCCGTCCCCCGGGGGCGTGCTCACCGCGCGGCGCGCGATGAGCCCGTCGTCCCAGACGCCTTCGGCCTCCCGCGCGTGGGGACCCGGTTCGTCGGCCTGGCCGGAGCGATCGGCGTGATCCGTGACGGCGGTCACCGCGGTCACCTCTCCTTCTGCAGTACGGACAGCGCGGCGATGAGTTCGGCCTGGGGTTCGGGGTGGACGCCGAGGGCGTCGAGGGGGGCGAGGCGCCGCTCGCGCTCGGCGCCGAGGATCTTGTCCAGGTAGTCGGTGAGCAGTCGGCCGCCGCGGTCGCGCAGGCGCAGCGCTCCGTGGGCGCCGATGCGCTCGGCGAGGGTCTCGCCCGCGGAGCGCGCCCGGCGGCCGCCGAGCAGCGCGGTGGCGAGCAGGGCGGCGCTGGCGTCGGGGTCGGGCGGCGCGCTCTTGTCCGTGCGCTCCAGGGCGCGCACCTCGTCCTCCACGTACTCCTCCAGGACGCGGCGCCAGCGGCGTACGGCCATCCCGATGCGGTGCTCGACGCCCTCGGCACCCTCGGCGTTCTCGTAGCGGGTGCCGCCGCGTCCCGGGCCGGTGCCGCCGCCCTGCCGGGCGAGGCCGGGCAGCTGCGCCGCGGGCTCGCGCCGCCACGCCTGGTCGATGCGTTCGTCGGCGGCGGTGACGGCGCACAGCACGAGCGCCTCCAGGCCGGCCGCGACGGCGTCCAGGAGCTCTCCGGGGCCGCAGTCGAGCGGATAGGCGCGCCAGCGCTTCAGCGCGTCCCCGGCGAGCACGGCGCCCGCCTGCAGCCGTGCACGCACGCGCGCGTGCTCGCTCTCGTACGCCTCGTCGACGGCGGCGGTGAGGCGCAGGGCGGCCGCGTGCTGGGCGGCGACGGCGCTGGCGAGCTCCGGCATCCGGGAGTTCAGGGAACCGAGCACTCCGTAGGCGGTGCGTGCGATGGCGTGCTCCCTGGAGGAGGGGTCCTGCGCGCGGTGGGCGAGCCAGGAGCGCAGCGGGGCCACCGCGGTGGCGGGCAGCAGACCACCGCCGCCAGCCGACTCGGGCAGCTCGGGGACGGTGAAGCGCGGCACGTCGCCGAGGCCCGCCTTGGTGAGCAGCGCCGCGTACTGCCGGGACACTTCGGTGACGACCTGGTGCGGCACGCGGTCGAGGACGGTGACGAGGGTGGCGTCGTGGTCCTTTGCGGTACGCAGCAGGTGCCAGGGCACGGCGTCCGCGTACCGGGAGGCCGTGGTGACCATGACCCAGACGTCCGCGGCGCAGATGAGTTCGGCGGCGAGCACGCGGTTGTCGGCGACGAGGGAGTCGATGTCGGGGGCGTCCAGGAGGGCGAGGCCCCGGGGCAGGGTGTCGGCTGTCTCCACCCGCAGCACCCGGTCACCGGCGTCACTGCCGTCGCCGCCTTCCCCCTCCTGGCGGGGCACCCACACGCGTGTCAGGTCGGGGAGCACGCGCATCCCCGCGAACCAGTGGTGATCCTCCGGATGGCACACGAGGACCGGCGTGCGCGTGGTGGGCCGCAGCACACCGGCCTCGCTGACCTGCCGTCCCACCAGAGAGTTCACGAGCGTCGACTTCCCGGCCCCCGTGGACCCGCCGACGACGGCGAGCAAGGGGGCTTCGGGGGCTCTGAGCCGGGGCACCAGATAGTCATCGAGCTGTGCGAGAAGCTCGTCCCGGTTGGCACGCGCGCGTGGCGCCCCCGGAAGGGGGAGCGGAAAGCGTGCGGCGGCGACGCGCTCGCGCAGGGCGGAGAGCGCGTCAAGCAATTGAGGCCGTACGTCCAAGGTCACCACATGCGAAGAATGCCCAATTTTGACGGCGTTCTGAAGCATATGAGCACCCCTGCGCGCCGACCGGACACACGTGACGGAAGGGACGACCGGGGCCCAGGCATAACGAGTGCACAACACCCGGGGCGCGAGGCGCCAAAAGCGATGCGCGATTCGCACCTGCCTGCGATTATCAGGACCGCTTCACCGAACCTCCACATCACGGTGCGGAGGTGAAGCACCAGGGACAAGGACCCGGGAGCCCTATCCTTGTCCCCGGCAAGGTCACGGACCGGCTCCACACCGGGCTCCAGGCCACCGGCCACCACCCGGCCCCCGTAGCTCAGTGGATAGAGCAGGCGCCTTCTAAGCGCTTGGCCGCAGGTTCGAGTCCTGCCGGGGGCGCCACGCAGAAGGTTGGTGGTGGAGAGATCCTCTCCACGTCCACCCCTTCTTCCTCAATGCGCTCGATGTTCCGGGGCGCCTCTCCCTGCCGCGCGGGGAGGTCGTATGTCACCCCTGTGATGGCTTCCATGCAGCTCGGCACGGCGTTCGTTGAGATTCCGGATGAAGTCCTGGTCGGGTGAGTCGACGAGTTCCAGGTTGTGAATGAGGCGTCGGCTCCTGGCCTGCGTATCGGCGAGAGCCCTGCGCAGCGCCGCACCGCGTCGCTCCCGCCGGCGAAGGGCTTCGACATTCAGATGCTCCGTGCACTCGCTGAGGAGTTCCTGTCGGTAGGGGCCGAAGATCCGTTCGGACAGGAAGTCATGGAGCCCGTCGAGCAGCCCGGCCTCGGGCACCCAGATGCTCGTTCGTGCTCCGCCGACACCTGCTGGGCCTGCACGAAGGTCTCCGGATCCACCAGCGCCTCGCACTCCAGCGTCCGTGACGTGCTCACTTGCCGATGTCGTAGCCCTGTTCGGTGTGCCCCGAGCACGCGGCGCCATGGTCAAGGCATCCCCGCGAGAAACGTTCTCGCATTCGCATCTTGACCTGGGGATTCACACAATGGAGCCGTCGTGGTTGATTCCCCGCTCGTTCCGCAGCGTGGCTTGGCCGGCAGGGGCACGCGCCGCTCGGGCTCGTGGGTTGATCACGGGGCTTGGCCGGGCAGGGCTGTTTCGGCGCGGAGCGCTCGCAGGGTTTCGAGTTCGCGGTCGATGTCGCGTCGCTTGGCCTCCAGGCGCTCAGCCTCCTGGGCGAACAACTGCTCCATGACGCCGTTGCGCTCTTCGAGCGGGGCCTCCATGCAGGGGAGCACTGCGTCGATGGTGGCGCTGCCCAGGCCGGCGGCGAACAGGTGCTGGATCATGACGACCCGCTCGACCATGGAACTGTCGAAGTCGCGCCACCCGCCGGGGGTGCGCTCGGAGCGGATCAGCCCGTGCTGCTCGTAGTACCGCAAAGACCGGGTGCTGACGCCGCTGGCGGCCGCCAGCTCACCGATACGCATGGGACCTCCTGAAGCGTTCGCTGACTTCCGTTCCTTGAAGTTGACGCCGGTGTGAAGTTACACGATCTGTGTGTCGCACCCGCCGGGGGTGCCTCGGGGAACCGGAGCTCGCCGTGACTGCTCAGATCCATCTGTGGTCGGACTACGTCTGCCCGTTCTGCCTGATCGCGGACGAGATCATCGAGCGCGCGATCACTGGCCGGCCTGATGTCGAGGTCGTCCACCACGCTCACGAGTTGCGTCCCCGCCCGAGGCCCACGCTGCGACCGGAGGACCCGTACCTGCCCGACATATGGGAGCGTGCCGTGTACCCGATGGCGCGCCACCATCAGGTGCCGATGCGGTTGCCGACCGTCTCGCCGCAGCCCTATACCCAGTTGGCGTTCCTGGGTGCCCAGTACGCCGCGGAGCAGGGGCGGGCCCACGCCTACCACCGTCGCGTGCTGACGGCCTTCTTCCGTGAGGACCTCGACATCGGGGACCGCGCGGTCCTGGCCCGCCTGGCCGAGGAGGCCGGACTCGACCCGGCCGCCTACACCGCAGCTCTTGACGAGCCGGAGTACGCCGAGCGGCACCGGCAGGCGCTGACCGAGTCGGCGCGGATGAACATCACCGTCGTCCCCACGGTCATCATCGGCACCCGGCGCATCAACGGCGTCGCCACCGAAGGCGTGATCCGACGGGCGCTGCAGGAAGCGGCCGCCGCATGACCGCCGACACGGCACGGCTCACCGCGCTGATGGCCGACGCCGTGGAGACCTGCGTCCGTCGGGTCGAATCCGGCGGGGTTCCCTTCGTCGGACTCCTTGTCGCCACCGACGGGTGGATCTCCGATCCGGGTGTGAACCTCGTCCACGAGACCGGTGACCCCTCCGCCCACGCGGAGATCGTCGCCTTGCGCCAGGCCGTCCGGGACCGCGGCCACTGCGCTCTGCGGGGAGCCACCCTGCTGGCGACGGGAGAGCCGTGTGCCCTGTGCTACCGCGTCGCCGCCGCTCATGGCGTCGCCGCTGTCCACTTCGCCGTCGATCGCGACACCGCCGCCGCGTGGGGCTTCGACTACCGGGCCGGTTACGAGGCCGACGCAACCGATCGACTGCCCCTGGCGGCAGCGGCCCGGCACCTGGCCGTGGATCGGGGTCTTGCCCCCTTCATCCGCTACCTCGAACTGCACCGCCACGACTTCACCATCCGCCCGTCATCCACCACCAGGTAAGGACACCCGTCATGCACTGGCTCTACCTCGCCCTCGCCGTCGTCTTCGAGATCACCGTCGCCATCACCGCCGGCAGGGCGCAGGGCTTCACCCGGCCCGGCTGGACCGCCGCCACGCTGGTCAGCGGTGGCATCGCCACCTACCTCCTCAGCCAGGCGTTGCTGACCTTCGAGGTCGGCGTCGGCTACGCGATCTGGACCGCCGTCTCCGGCGTCGGAATCGTCGTACTCGGGGCCCTCGTCTTCGGGCAGCGCCTGGACTGGCGCAAGTTCCTGGGCATCGCCGCCGTCATCGCCGGAGTCGTCGGCCTCCAGCTCAGCGGAGCGGCCTGACACCCCCGCAATCCAATCCCAGCCCCCTTGCCGAGATCGTCCCTGAGGAAGGAACTCACATGTCCACCACCGCTGCCCCCACCTCCACCTCCACCGCCACCTCCACCGCCACCGCCGAGAACGTCACAGCCCGCAGCGACCGGGCCCGCGCATGGCCGGTCCTCCTTCTCGCCGGGGCCTTCGAGATCGCCTACGCCTTGGCCGTGGGAGGCAGCCAGGGTTTCACCGTGCTCTCCTGGTCCCTGATCGCGGTCGTCTTCTTCCTGCTGACGCTCTTCTCCCTGAGCCTGGCCCTGCGCACCATAGACGTAGGCATCGGATACGCCGTCTGGGCCGGCATCGGCGCCGTCGGAGCGGCACTGCTCGGCCCGGTCTTCTTCGATGAGACCCTCACCCCGGTCAAGGTTCTCTGGCTCACCGTGATCATCGGCGGCGTCGTCTGGCTCAAGCTCTCGGACAGCCCCCGGCAGGCTCGGCCTTGAGGTTGCCGACCAGCAGGGGGCGGTGAACGCGGCCGGCGTCACCTGCCAGGCCCTGTACGGGCGGCCCGTCATGGCCGCGCTGCACGCGCCCCACAGCCTCGGTGCCCTCCGCGCTGCCGGCGTTGATCAGGGTGGCTGGTGCAGCGTCGCCAGAGTTGCTGCCTGCCCGGCGACGGAGACGGCGAGGAGAGCGGCGGGGTCACCCAGCTCCTGGCGCGGGATCTGGCCGACGAGCTCCACCTGGTCATTGCCCCGCTCCTTGTGGGCGAGGCCAGTGCGCCGATGTTCCTGGCCCCGGCGCCCTATCCCGGTGGCACCACAGCCCGGATGAGGCTTCTTGAGGCACGCCCCATCGACGACGTCGTGCTGTTGCGCTACGCGCCGAAGGAGCGAACCTGGTCCGCTTCGTCCTGAAAGGGCACCCTGAAGCACGGGAGGTGGAACTCCCGCCGTCCGAGGGTCAGTTGACTACCCGTAGGTATGCTCGACAGTCACGCGACCGGTCGGTGTCGGACGAGGCGGGGGCTGAGAGTGGACGACGCGGTGGAGCTGGAGGACATGATCGCCCAGTTGCGGAGCGCGCTGAGCCGGGCCATGGCGGACGGGCAGGGCGAGGGGCTCCGGTTCCAGGCGGAGAAGATCGAGCTCGAACTCACCGTCGGCGTGGAGCGCAGCCGGGAGCCCGGGGCCAAGGTGCGGTTCTGGGTCTTCGACGTCCACCACTCCGCCCGTTCCGCACACGCCGCCACCCAGCGGATCACCCTCACCCTCCAGCCGGTCCAGGGCGACGCACCCGACCGCCCCGCGCTGATCTCGGGCGCCGAACTGCCCGATGAGACCTGAGTCCTCGGCTCGCGGGGCCGGGATCGACCCGCACCGCATCGCCGAGATCATCACCGAGTCCGGCCGCGGCAAACGGCGCGGTTCCGGGTACCGGATCCGCACCGACCTGGTCCTCACGGCCGCCCATGTCGTCACCGACGCAACCGAGACGGTCGTGCGGTGCGACGCCGACCGGCCCGGGGAGTGGTCGGCTCAGGCGTCGGTGGCCTGGGCCGACGAGGACAGTGACCTGGCCGTACTGACCTTCGTGCCACCGGAGACGGCCCCGGCGGTCAGCGCGACGGCCCGGTTCGGGCGCATCGCCGACGACCGGCACGGCGTGATCGGCGTACACGCCGCCGGATTCCCGCTGTGGAAGCGTCGCCGCCGACACGACGGGGCGTACTTCCGCGAGCTGCACCAGGCGGACGGAACCGTGGCGGCGCTCTCCAACCTGCGTACGGGCACGCTGGAGATGACGGTGGCACCGGCCGGGAACGACCCCGACCCCGCGACGTCGCCGTGGGCCGGCATGTCCGGCGCCGCGGTGTGGGCCGGCAGCCGCATCATCGGCGTGATCGCCGAGCACCACCGCTCGGAGGGCGCCGGCCGGCTCACCGCGGTCCGCCTCGACCACGCGCTGCGCAAGCTGGGCACCACGGACCGCGCGGCGCTCGCCCGCCTGCTCGCGCTCCCCGACATCGCGACGCTCCCCCTTGCCGCACCTGGGGAGTCGCCCCACGAGCCGACCCCCGGAGTGCGGGTGGTCGGGGTCCCGGTCGCGCACGGGATCGACCTGTTCAAGAACCGCACCCGGGAAAGCGACACGATCGCCCGCCACCTGTGCGACCCCACCATCCGCATGGTGACCGTCGTGGGGCGGCGAGGCATCGGCAAGAGCGCGCTCGCCGCGAAGGTCATGGACCTCCTCGACCGCGGCGCATGGCCCAGCAATGTCCCGGGGCCGCTCCCGTCCGGTCTGGTCAACCTCTCCACCCGCACGTCCGGGATCTCCTTGGAGCGGCTCTACTTCGACTGCGCCCGCCTGCTCGGTCCCGAGCGGGAGGACCGGCTGCGCGAGGTCTGGGCCACCGGCGGCACGACGCGGGACAGGCTGGCCGAGCTGTTCGCGGCCATGGACGGGCGGCTGATCGTCATCCTCATGGACAACCTGGAGGATCTGCTCGGCGACGACGGCAGCCTCAAGGACGAGGAGCTGGCGGTCTTCTTCGACTGGCTGTTCCGGGCCCGCGGCACCCCGCGTCTCCTCGTGACCAGCCAGGTACCGGTGCGTCTTGCGCCCGAACTGCGCCGTTTCGCCGCCGAAGTGGCCCTCTCCGAGGGGCTGCGGCCCGCCGAGGCGGCCGCCCTGCTGCGCGAGCTCGACCGGGACGGCAGCCTCGGCATCGCCGACCTGTCCGACGACGAACTGCTGCGCGCCGCGGTCCGCGTCCACGGCGTCCCGCGCGCCCTGGAGCTCCTCGTCGGCGCGGTCGCCGAGGACACGGTGCTGCTGCCGAGCCTGACCGACGTACTGAAGGACTTCACCCGCCGCCACGACGTGGTCACCGACCTCGCCCAGGACCGCTACAAGCGTCTCGACGCACCGGCGCGCGCGGTCCTCGGTGTCCTCGCCGCGCTGCGCACCCCCGTGGAACAGCACGTGGTCCAGGAACTTCTGGACGGACTCGATCCGCACCTGCCGGTGAGTCCCGTCCTCACGGCTCTCGTCCGCGTCCGTCTGGTGTCCTTCGACCGGGCGAGCCGGACGGTCGCCCTGCATCCGCTGGACGCGGACATCGCCCGCGACCAGATGCCCTGGCACGGACCCTTCGGGAGGCAGGCAGTGGAACGGCACATCGCATCCTGGTACGCGCGCCGGGCGAAGCCACGCGGTACGTGGCGCACGCTGGCGGACGTCGAGCCGCGCCGACGGCAGTTCGACCACCTCCTCAGCGCCGACGACCACGACGGCGCCGCGCGGGTGCTGAACGAGATCAGCGAGTGGCTCGTCTGGCACGGCTCGGTGCTCGCCGCGGTCACGATGCACCTCGCCGTCGACGGACACCTCACCGACGAACGGGTGCGCCTCGCCCACACCGTCGCCTACGGCCACGCCCGGCTCAGCGCGGGGCCGATGGAGGAAGCGGTCGCCCTGTTCACGGAAGCGGCCGCCCTCGCCGAGCGCCTCGGCGAGCGGCCCGCGCTCCAGAGCGCGCTGTTCGGGCTCGGCGACGCCCATCGGCAGCTCGGCGACCAGGGCGCCACCGTCGAACCGCTGGCCCGGGCCGCCGAGCTGGCCCACGAACTCGGCGACACCGAGAACGAAGTGCACGCACTGCTCTCCCTCAGCCTCGCCCACAGCTATCTCGGCGACGGCGCGGCGGCCTTGGACGGCGCCGACCGCCTCGCCGCACTGGCCGCCGCGAGCGGCGACCCGCTCACGGTCGCGCGGGCCGGCAACGCGCGCACCATCGCCCTGCTCACGCTGGGCCGCTGGCGGGAGACCGCCGCCGCGGGAGCCGAGACGGCCCGCGCCTACCGCGCCGCCGACAGCCAGGAGGCGATCGCCTACGCGCTGAACGCCCAAGGTCTCGCCCTCATCGCCCTGGCCGACCCGGGCCGGGCCGCCACGGTCCTGGAAGAGGCGCGCCACGAGGCGTCACAGATGGAGAACCCCCGCGCCGAGGGCGTCTGCCTGCTCAACCTCGCCTGGGCGTACTGGTGCGACGGACGCCACGAGCAAGCGGCCACCACGGCTGAACGCGCCGCGACCGCCCTCCAGATCGCCGGAGCCACGCAAACGGCGGCGGCCCTGTCCCTGGCCGAGGCCGCCCATGCCCTGCCCGGCGCTCCGAAGGCCGCCGCCGACGCCCTGACGCGCGCGGCCGCCGCTCTCGACGGCAACGCCGAGGTCATCGCCCCGGCTTGGCTCATCGAGCGTGTTCCACACCTGCGTCAGGGCTGACGCGCCCTGTGTGCCGCCGAGCGGCGGAGGCAGGTGCGGCCCCACTCGGACACGGGGCGACCGCCGCTCCGGTGCCGCCTAGGACGGCGGCTCCCCCTGCCTCCGCCCCGCCTGCAGATCGGCCAGCAGCTCGGCCTGACCGGCCAGCACCCCGGACAGGATCGTCCGCGCCACCTTCAGCAGCTCGGCCACGTGCGGGCTGGTCAGCGAGTAGTACACGGTCGAGCCCTCCTTGCGGGTCACCACCAGATTGGCCCGGCGCAGCACCGCGAGCTGCTGGGAGAGGTGCGCGGGTTCAATGCCCACCTCGGGCAGCATCTCGGCGACCGCGTGCTCGCGCTCACTCAGCAGCTCCAGGACGCGGATGCGCGCCGGGTGGCCAAGGGTCTTGAAGAACTCGGCCTTCAGTTGGTACAGCGGCGCACTCATGCTGCTGTCGCCTCCCCCGTTGACCGGCGCGTCGGCACCGGCCGGACCTTGGCGCATCGCTTCCGCCAACTCATCACAGACATGCGGCCCATCCTCGCCCGCGCGACCAGCAGAATCGAATCCGCGCGCGAGCGCCGGCCTCGTGAGTGCGGTGGCTGCCTCGTAGCGGGCCGTGGAGATGCCTTGGGCGCCCTAGAAAGGCAGGGTGATCCAGATCGATTTGCCCTTCCCGTCGGCGTCACCGCGTACGACGGCGGTGCCGCCCAGGCCGAGGGTGAGCTCCATGACGGTGGCCAGGCCGCCGGCTCCGCCTTCCGTGACGGTGGCCGCGCCGTACAGCGACGGCTGGTAGGGGTGGCGGTCGTGTACGCCGAAGGCCAGGCAGTCCTCGCCCGCCGCGTAGATGACCGTCGTCTGCGGGGACGCGGCGGCCGCGTGGCGGACGGCGTTGGTGACCAGCTCGCTGAGGATCAGCAAGGCCGGTCCGACGGTGGGGTGACGCGGGTTCACCCCTAACTCGGTCAGTACGTCCTCGGTGGTCTCGCGGGCCAGCCGGACGGCGGTCGGCACGGTCGGCACGGTCAGGACGTGGCGGTAGGGCAGCGCTTCGAACTGCGTCATGGCCGGGTCAGCCCTCCGCGCGGGCCAGGCGGAAACCGGTGACGGTCTGCGGGTGGATGCGCAGCAGGGTGTCGTGCGGGCCGTGGGTCAAGGCGGTGAGGGTGCGGTGGTAGTGGGCGGCCTCGTCAGGGTCGGTGATGAGCTCGGTGGGGCCGGTGGCGGTGACGGTCCAGCCGGTGCCGGTCGCCGTACGGACCTCGTCGACGTGGTACGTCGCCGTGGCGGGGACCGCGGCGGCGGGTGCGGGGGTGCGCAGGACGAGGCGGCCGAACTCCCACACGTGCCGGGCCGGCCGGATGACAGGGGTCTCCCGCGGGACGTAGACGAGGCGGCCCTGGGCGCTGCCTTCCAGGAGCCACAGGGCCTCGACGCCGGAGGCCTCGACCATGCGCAGCGGCGCGGGGGTGGTGTTCATCGAACTGTTTCCTCACTGGCGGCTCGGTGCGTCTGGGCCGGTACGACGGACAGGAGCCCGGCCAACTCCAAGTAGTCGCGCGCGCCCTGGACGGCCTCGGGTGTGGTGGCGTACTCACGGCCCTCGTGGCGCAGCAGGTCCAGCGCACCGACGGAGTCGAGGACCCGGCGTTGGCCGGGCCGTATGCCGGAGGCCATGACGGCGATGCCGCGCCGGTTCAGCTTTTCCACGGCGTCCTTGAGGACGAGCGCACCGGTGGCGTCCATGGTCGTGACGCGGGACATGCGCAGGATGACCACGCGGACGTCGGCGACCTCGCCGAGGCCGAGGAGGAACCGGTGGGCGGCGGCGAAGAACAGCGGGCCGTCGATGCGGTACGCGACGACGTGCTCGGCGAGCAGCGCGCACTCCTCCGCCGATGGGGTCTCGCCCGATCGGGCGCGGTCCGGAGTTCGGGGAAGATCGCCCTTGACCAGCGGAACCTGGTCGAGGCGGGCCTGCTTGGCCACGGCCCGCAGTGCGAGGGCGCCCGCGACGACCAGGCCGATGACGACGGCGTAGACGAGGTCGAGGGCGAGGGTCGCGGCGGCGGTGAGGACGAGGATCAGCGCGTCCGAGCGCGTGGCCCTCGCCATCGCCTTCAGGGAGGCCACCTCGACCATGCGGATCGCGGTGGCGAGGAGCACGCCCGCGAGCGCGGCGAGCGGGATCTTCGACACGAGGGGCGCGGCGGCGAAGACGATCACCGCGAGGACGGCGGCGTGGGTGAGCGCGGCGAGCCGGGAGCGGGCTCCCGTACGTACGTTGACCGCGGTCCGCGCGATCGCGCCGGTCGCGGGCACGCCGCCGAACAGCGGGGCGGCGATGTTCGCGATCCCCTGCCCGAACAGCTCCCGGTCCGGGTCGTGCTTCTGCCCCACCGTCATGCCGTCGGCCACCGAGGCGGAGAGCAGGGACTCCAGCGCGGCGAGCGCGGCCACCGCCACCGCGGGCGCGAGCAGCGAGCCGAGGGCGCCCGCGTCGACGAAGGACAGCGAGGGGGCGGGCAGTCCGGAGGGCAGGTCACCGATCGGCGCGGCCCCGTCCAGGCCCGCGAGCTGGGCCACGGCGGTGGCGGCGACGACCGCGCCGATGGAGAACGGGATGGTGGGCCGCCAGCGGGCGCCGATCAGCATGACGGCCGCCACGGAGACGGCGAAGCCGACCGCCGTCCAGTTCGGCGATGTCGCGAACTCCTCCACCGCCCGCCAGGTCACCACGAGGACCCGGTCCCCCTCGGGCGTGGCCACCCCCAGCGCGCCCGGAACCTGCTGCAGCCCGATCACGCACGCGATGCCCAGCGTGAAGCCCTCCACCACCGGCGCGGGCACGTAGCTCATGTACTTGCCCGCCCGCAGCACCGCCAGAGCGATCAGCATCAGTCCCGCGATCAGCCCGACCGTCAGGACGCCCCCGGCGCCGTACTGGCCGAAGATCGGGACGAGTACGACGGTCATGGCGCCGGTCGGCCCGGACACCTGCAGGTTCGACCCGCCGAAAACGGCTGCGAGCGCACCGGCGATCACCGCCGTCGCGAGCCCCGCCTCCGCGCCGAGCCCGGAGGAGACGCCGAAGCCCAGCGCCAGCGGCAGTGCCACGATCGCCACCGTCAGACCGGCGAGGAGATCGCGGCGCGGGTCGCGGCGGGCGTCCATCAGATCGGCGCGGGCAGGCAGCAGGGAACGCACCGAGCGCACCGCTCGGCTCAGCACATGACTCATCGCGCGGCGCCCTCGGCTTCCCGCAGCTCGACCAGGAGCTCGCTCTGCCCGGCGAGCATCTCCGTGAGGATGCGACGCGCGGCCCGCATCAGGTCCGCCACGTCCCCGCCCGCCAGTTCGTAGACCACCGTCGAGCCCTCCCGCCGGGAGGTGACGATCCCCGAGCGACGCAACACCGCCAGCTGCTGGGAAAGAGCCGCAGGCTCCACCTCGATCGCCGTCAGCAGACCCCGTACCGGCATCGGCCCGTCCTGCAACAGCTCAAGGACCCGGATGCGCACCGGATGCCCCAGCATCCGGAAGAACTCGGCCTTGGCCTGATACAGCGGAACGGACACGCCCGTACTCCTCGGCTCCCCTTGAGCGCGCCGCTCCCCGGACAGCACTCCAAGGCGCGGGCACGGCAGACAGGACTGCGCTGTGCCCGCGGCGGCTACCGGCAGGCGAGCGGGCACAGCCACCACAGCATGTAACCAATTGCAAAAATTTGCAATTCAGATAGATGGCAGCCGCCTCGCGGCAGGTCAGACGAATTCGACCCACCCACTTCCCTACCCCTCCCGGGTATGTTAATTTCCCTTCGCCATACCCCTAGGGGGTATACCTGAGGGAGGGAACCTCATGCCAACCGTCAATCCACGGCGCTGGTGGGCGCTCCTCGTGCTCGCCACCGCCCAGTTCATGGTCATCATGGACACGTCGATCATCGGCGTGGCGCTGCCCGAGATGCAGCGCGACCTGGGCTTCTCCCAGGGCGATCTGCAGTGGGTGTTCAACGCGTACGTCATCGCCTTCGGCGGCCTGCTCCTGCTCGGCGGCCGGCTGTCGGACCTGCTCGGCGCCCGGCGGATCTTCGTGAGCGGCTGGGTCGTGCTGATCGCCGGCTCGGTGGTGGCCGCGGCCGCGACGACCGCGTGGGTGGAGGTCGTGGGCCGCGCCGTACAGGGCGTGGGCGGCGCGCTCATCGCACCCGCCTCCATGACCCTGCTGATGATGCTCTTCAGCCACGACCCGAAGGAGCTCGGCAAGGCGCTCGCGCTCTACGGCGCGGCCGCACCGGCCGGCGGCACGGCGGGCGTCTTCCTGGGGGGCGTCTTCACCGAATGGGCCAGCTGGCCCTGGGTGTTCATCATCTACATCCCGATCGGCATCGCCACCCTGCTGGCCACCGGGCTGCTGCCGGCCGTCGCGAGCCGGCGCGGCTCGATCGACGTCCTCGGCGCGGCGGCCGTCACGGCCGGTCTCGCCCTCGCGGTGTTCGCCACCGTCCGCGCCCCCGAGGTGGGCTGGGGCGCCACGCAGACGGTCCTGGAACTGCTCGGCGCCACCGTGCTCCTCGGCCTCTTCCTGGCCGTCCAGCGTTCGGCCAAGGCGCCGCTGATGCCCCTCGGCGTGTGGCGCACGCCGGGCCTCGCGCCGTCGAACCTGGCGATGACGCTGCTCGGCGCCGCCTGGATCCCGATGTGGTACTTCCTCAACCTCTATCTGCAACAGGTGCTCGGCTACGGGGCGTTCGCCAGCGGCGCCGCGCTGCTGCCGATGACCGGTCTGCTGATGCTGTTCATGACGACCGTCACCGCGCGGCTGCTCGGCCGCTTCGGCCCGAAGCCGCTGATCGTGGGCGGCCTGCTCGTCCTCGCCGCGGGGCTGCTGTGGCTGGCCGCCGTCGAACCCACCGGAACGTTCGTGGTCGATGTCCTGCCGGCCTCGCTGGTGGCCGCGGTCGGCATGTCGCTGGCGTACATCCCGGCGATGATGGCCGCCATGTCGGGCGTGCCCCAGGAGCAGGCGGGTCTGGCCTCCGGCATCGTCAACACCACCTATCAGGTGGGCTCGGCCCTCGGTCTTGCCGCGCTCACCGCGCTCGCCACGTCACAAGGGGCGGGCGAGATCGGCAACCTGCCCGCCCTCACCGACGGATTCAGCGCCGCGTTCCTGGGTGCCGCCGCCACCGCGGCCGCCGGCGCGCTGCTGACCGCGCTGCTGATGCACGGCGCCAAGCCCTCGCACAGCCAGGGCGCCGAAGAGCCCGCCGCCCGGCCGCAGGACGAATCCGTCACTACGTAGGAGCTGCATGAAGCGATGTAGACCCACCTCGCACAGAGGCGACGCGGCGGCCACCGCACGGTCTGGACAGGGGCAGCGCCCCGCAGGACCGCGCGGTGGCCGCTTGTCCGTGCGGCACCTCATACGGCCCGTGCCGCACCTCGTACGCGCTCACCGCCGCCTGTCAGGAGCGGTGCAGGCGCCCGAGGGCCACGTACTGGACCGCCGCGAAGCCCGCCACCACCAAGGCTTGCAGGAGGGCCCAGGCCATGCCGGTGCCCGTGGGCGAGAAGGTGTCGGTGGCTACGGAGATGACGCTGAGGACCGTCCACAGGAGGTTCGCGGTGATCACCGCGGACAGGGCGGGGCGGCTGATGTGCTCGCGGGTGGCGATGACGAGGACGGCCGTCGCGTACAGGAGCAGGAAGGCCCCTACGGGGTACTGGACCGCCGCCTCGATGCCGAAGAAGGAGTCGAGCACCTGGGCCAGGGCCAGGTAGGCCAGGCCGTTCAGGCCGGTGACGGCGGCGTCCAGTTTGAGGGCCAGGCGGGCCAGGGTGTCGGGTGTGGCCGAGGGGGTGGTCGGGGGTGTGCTCGAGGTGGGGAAGTGCGTCGATGTCACGAGGGCCGTCCTCTCGCCGTGAGCCGTGCGGTCCAGGGGATGCGGTGGTTCCCGGGGCGGTCGGTGACTCCCGGGGATCGTGCTGGAAACGTACGGAGCGGCGAGGACGGCAACAATTACTCGCGAGGTAAGGGCGCCCCCATCGGACAGGCCCTAGGCAGGGGGCGCGAACACCTTCCCCGGGTTGAGGATTCCGTACGGGTCCAGCGCCTCCTTCACCGACCGGTGCAGTGCCAGCACCTCGGGGCCCAGCTCGCTCTCCATGCCGCGGCGCTTCAGGAGGCCCACGCCGTGCTCTCCGGTGACCGTGCCGCCCAGGGCGATCGCGTCGTCCAGGATGTCCTCGAACGCCCGCTGCGCGCGCACGCGCTGGGCCTCGTCCCCGGGGGGCGTGATGATCAGGGGGTGCAGGTTGCCGTCCCCGGCGTGGGCGATGTTGGCGATCAGGACGTCGTGGCGGTCGGCCGCCCGCTCGACGCGGGCCAGCATGTCGGGGACGAGGGCGCGGGGCACGCACACGTCCTCGGTCAGGACGGGGCCCAGGCGTTCGAGCGCGGGGTAGGCGAGACGCCGGGCCTGGAACAGGGCGTCCGCCTCGTACGCGTCCGTCGAGAGGTCCGCCCAGGTCGCGCCCGCCGCGCGGAAGCAGTCGCGGACGCGGGCCGCCTCCGCGTCGCCCTCGGCGCCCGCGGTGTCGACGCGGGCGAGCAGCACCACCGCGGCCTGCGTGGACAGGCCCATGTTCTTCCAGGCGTCCACGGCGGCCAGGCAGTGCCGGTCGACCAGTTCGAGCGCGGACGGCACCACTCCGGAGGCGACCACCGCGCTGACCGCCTCGCCCGCCGTGACCAGCGAGTCGAAGTGGCCCGCGACCGTGCGCTCCGGAGGGCGGGCCGGGCGGAGCCGCAGCGTGATCCCCGTGATCACGCCGAGCGTGCCTTCGGAGCCCACCATCAGGCCGCACAGGTCGTAGCCGGCCACCCCCTTGGCGGTGCGGCGGCCGAGCCGGACGATCTCGCCGCGGCCGGTGACGACTTCGAGGCCGAGGACGTAGTCGCGCGTGACGCCGTACTTCACGCAGCACATGCCGCCCGCGTTCGTGGCGACGTTGCCGCCGATCGTCGACCACGGGGAGCTCGCCGGGTCCGGCGGGTACCACAGGCCGTGCTCGGCGCACGCGGCCCGCAGGTCGTCGTTCACCACGCCCGGCCGCACGACGGCGAGCCGCTCGGCCGGGTCGATCTCGACGATCTCGGCCAGATCCTCGAAGGACACGACCAGGCAGCCGTCCAGCGCGTTCGCGCCGCCCGAAAGCCCGGTGCCCGCGCCGCGCGGGACGAGCGGGACACGGTGGCGCACGCACCAGCGCACCAGCGTCTGCACCTCCGCCGTGGAGCGCGGGCGTGCCACGGCAAGGGGAGTGCCGTACGGGGCCCACTCGGCCTCGTCGTGCCGGTAGGTCGCCATGGACTCCGGGGTGGTGATGACGCGGCCTTCGGGGAGGGCGGTGGCGAGGTCCGGCAGGGGGGCCGTCATGGGCTGCCGGGCGGGTACGGATTGCCGAGTTTCAGATGTCAGATTCTGACCGTCCACCGTTGAACTCCCTCGTCGCTCGGGCCCCTTGGCATCGGTGCGTTCAGTGTGCCGTCGACGCCTCCTCCTCGATACGGCGCTTGGCGTCCGCCCACGAGATCGGCAGTTCCTCCGCCGGGACCTCCCAGAAGGTGAAGACCGAGCCCCGCATCGTGGGGCGCAGGCTCGTCATGATGCCCTTGTGGGGCTCCGCACGCGCGTACGCGTACAGCGCGTCCCGGTCCTGCCAGGCGGACAGCGTGTAGAAGACGCCCTTGAAGAGCTGGGCCTCCAGGGACGCGCCGAGCGCGCCCGGCGCGGTGCGCACCTGCTTCCACGCGGCGTACGACTTCCAGAAGAAGCGCGGTACGTGCTTCAGGGACGTCACCTCCAGGCGGGACGCCATGACGAACGCGGTGGCGGACGGGGGCACTTCGCGCGGGGTCATCCAGGGAATGGTCGGCACGATATCCTCGATCCACAATTAGAGAGTGGCGCTATCTATATTAGATAGTGCCACTCTCTAAGCGCCAGGGGAAGCACCACAGGGACGGAGGCGGGAGTACGTGCGCATTTCCGAGTTGAGCCGGCGCAGTGGGGTGCCCAACGCGACGATCAAGTTCTATCTGCGCGAGGGGCTGCTGCACCCCGGCCGTGCCACGTCGGCGACGCAGGCCGAGTACGACGAGTCGCATGTGCGGCGCCTGCGGCTCGTCCGCGCGCTCATCGGCGCGCGGGGGCTGAGCGTCAGCGCCGCCAAGGAGGTCGTGGGCAGCCTCTCCGAAGTCGAGGGCGACACCTACGAGTTGCTCGGGCTCGTCTTCGGAGTGTGGCCCGGCGCCCACAGCGGACACGGTGGCGACGACGGCGGTGACGACGGCGCCACGGAGGACCAGGACGCGGCAGGCCTGGACGCCGAAGTGGACGCCCTGCTCACCGAGTTGGGATGGGACGTCACCCCGCACAGCCCCGCCCGCAAGACCGTCGCGCACACCCTGCGCACGCTGCGCGCCCTCGGCATCGACTACGACTGGCGCACCCTGCTCCCCTACGGCCGCCTCGCCGAGCGCACCGCCGCCCTGGACCTCGACCAGATCGAGGGCCCCGCCGACCCCCTGGAGAAGGCCGAGCGGGCGGTCCAGCTCACCTACCTCCTGGAACCGGCGCTGCTCGCGCTGCGGCGGCTCGCGCAGGAGTCGGAGGCGGCGGCACGGTACCGCGCGTGACGCGCGCCGAGCCGGCCGCGCACACGGGTACGCGGGTACGCGGGTGCGCAGCCCCGCCCACCCCTGCGCGCGGAAGCCGTCAGCGCCGGTAGAGCGCCTCGATCTCCTCGGCGTACGCCGCCGTCACCGCACCCCTCTTGATCTTCATGGACGGGGTGAGCAGGCCGTTGTCCTCCGTGAACTCCCCCTCCACCACGGTAAATCCGCGGATGGACTCGGCGCGGGACACCGCCTCGTTGGCGTAGTCCACGGCCTTCTGCACGTCCGCGAGCAGCTGGGGGTCGTGGCACAGCTGCGCGAGCGGGGTGTCCTTGGGGCGCTTGCGTACGGACAGCCAGTGTGCGACGGCCTCCGGGTCGAGGGTGATCAGGGCCGCTACGTAGGGGCGGTTGTCGCCGACGACGACGCACTGGCCGACGGGCGCGCGGCTGCGCAGGCGGTCCTCCAGGACGGCCGGCGAGACGTTCTTGCCGCCGGAGGTGACGAGGATGTCCTTCTTGCGGCCGGTGATGGTGAGACAGCCGTCGTCGTCGAGGGAGCCGAGGTCCCCGGTGGCGAACCAGCCGTCGGTGAGGGCCGCGTCGGTGGCGTCCCGGTTGTTCCAGTACGAGGTGAAGACGATGCCGCCCTTGATGAGCACTTCGCCGTCGTCCGCGATGCGCACGGCGGTGCCGGGCACGGGCTGGCCGACGGTGCCGGGGCGGGGCTTCAGGGGCGAGGTGACCGTGGCGGCGGCGGTCGTCTCGGTGAGGCCGTACCCCTCGTAGATGACGATTCCGGCGGCGTAGAAGAACAGGTTGAGCTGTTTGTCGAGGGGCGAGCCGCCGCTGATCGCGTACCGCAGGCGGCCGCCGACCTCCTTGCGGATGCGCCGGTAGACGAGCAGCTCGTACAGCGCCCAGGCGGCGTAGAGCCCGATGGACGGGCCCCGGCCCACACCCAGGAACTTGTCCAGGTACGCCGTCGCGAAGCGCACGCCGACGCGCTCGGCGCGGTCGAAGGAGGCGCCGCGCCCGATCCGTTCGGCGGTCGCCCGCCCGGTGTCGTGGATCTTCTCGAAGAGATACGGGACGCCGACGACGAACGTCGGCCGGAACGAGCGGAGTTCGGGCCTCAGGTCGTCGGGCTTGATGCTCGGGCAGTGGCCGAGCTCGATGCGGGCGAGCATGCAGGCGATCTGGATGGTGCGGCCCAGGATGTGGGCGAGCGGCAGGAAGAGCAGCGTCGAGGCGGTCTGCCCGGTCACTTCCTTGAAGATCGGGTGCAGCAGGTCGACGGTGTTGGCGGCCTCCGCGTGCAGGTTGCCGTGCGTGAGGACGCAGCCCTTGGGGCGGCCCGTGGTGCCGGAGGTGTAGCAGAGGGTCGCGACGGAGTCGGGGGTCAGGGCCGAGCGCCGCTTGGTGACCTCCTCGTCGCTCACCTCCCGGCCCCGCTCGGCGAGTTCGAGCACGGCGCCGTCGTCGATGACGTGCACCGACGGCGGTGCCACGTCGAGGCCCGCGACCGCGCGCCGCGCCCTGTCCGCGTTCTCCGGGGTCTCGGCGAACAGCAGCCGGGCGCCGGAGTCCGCCACGATCCACTCGATCTGCGCCGCCGACGACGTCGCGTACACCGGCACGCTCTGGCCGCCCGCCGCCCAGACCGCGAAGTCAAGGACCGCCCACTCGTAGCGGGTGCGGGACATCAGGGCGACCCGGCCGCCGGGTTCGAGCCCGGCCGCGATCAGGCCCTTCGCGGTGGCGGTGACCTCGCGGGCGAAGGCGGCGGCCGTGACGGGGCGCCACCGCCCGGCCTCCTTGCGGCGCAGGACGACGGCGTCGGGCGCCTCCACGGCGTTGGTGAACGGGATGTCGGCCGTGCTGCCCGCGGTGGCCCGCGCGGCGAGGGCCGCGGTGCGGGCCTCGCGCACGGCGCCGCGCTCGTCCCTGATCAGCTCGACCTCGACGCGCTCCGCCAGGTCGCCGCGGCGTCGCGCCTGCTTCATGTCCTTGCGTACGCCCATGACGGCTCCCGGTCAGGAGGGGACAGGTGCGGACTCGTCTGCGTACTTACCGTGGGGTCAACTTACCGATGCGTAACGGAAATTCAATGGGTCTGACAGAAGTCCGGGCGGTGACTTCCGCCCGTGCGGACGTCACTCCGGGGCAGAGGCCACTCCGCGCGTACGTCACTCCGGAGCCGGCGCCCAGACCTCGCCCTCCAGGACGCGCCCCATCCCCACCCACACCATGTTCATCAGGCGCAGGCTGACCCCCTCCGGGGACTGGCCGGGGTGGCGGGCCATCCAGTCGGTGAGCGCGTCGGCGGCGCCGACGAGCGCGTGGGCGACGAAGTCGGCGTCGTCGGCCGAGAGCTGGGCGGTGGCGTCGCTCTCCTCGATGCCCGCCCAGACGAGCTCCGCGACCTGCGCCATCACCCCGCGCCGGGCCTCCGTGACGGCGGCCGCGATGGCCTCGCTCAGCTCGGAGGCCTGGCGGTGCAGGACCACCCAGCTGTCGCGGTGCTCGGCGACGAACGAGAAGAAGGCCAGCAGGCCCGCGTACAGCCTGGCTTCGGGCGCGCGGACGGCGCGGCGCCCGGCGGACCGGGCCGCGCTCTCGAAGGCGGCGGAGAGCCGGTCCGCCTCGCGCCGCAGACAGGCGAGGAAGAGGCCTTCCTTGGAGTCGAGGTAGAGATAGACCATCGGCTTGGAGATCCCGGCGAGTTCGGCGATCTCGTCGACGGACGCGGCGTGGTAACCGCGCTTGGCGAAGACCTGGACGGCGACGTCGATCATCTGCTGCTCGCGCTCCTTGCGCGGCACGCGCCGTCTGCGCGCCTCCCCCGTGCCCCGTACGCTCTCCGCCACCGCCGTCGACCTCCCTGGTCCAGACTTGGCTTACTTACAAGTAAATTTACTTCACAGTAAGGAACTTGCCACCGGTGCGGAACGGGTCCGTGTGGCGCATGTCGCCCTCTGGTGACCGTGTCGCCGCCCTCGCTACCGTCCACCCATGGTCATCAACTCCTACACGGAACTCTCAGGTCACTACGACCGGATCATGACCTCGGGCTACTACGACTACGACGACTACGCCCGCGCCCTCCTCACCCTCGTCGGCGACCGCCGCCGGCTCCTGGAGCTGGGCACCGGCACCGGCCTGGTCGTGCAGAAGCTCCTCGACCAGGCGGCGACCGACCTCGACATCACCGGAATCGACCACACCGGGAGCATGCTGGCCCAGGCGCGTGCACGGCTCGGCGGCCGGGCGCGCTTCCTGCTCCAGGACATTCTCGACACCGACCTGCCCCCGGCCTCCTTCGACATGGCCTTCTCCGTCGGCGGGATCTGGCTCTTCACCCCCGGCGACGGCCCGGACGACACCGTGATGTGCAGCCACCTCCTGGAGGACGCGGACAACGTCAAGGGGCTCGAGAACGTCCACGCCGCCGTCCGGCCCGGCGGCCGTCTCGTCCTGTCCGCCCAGGCGCCGCACCGCGACTACGAACGCCCGCTGCCCGGCGGCCTGGTCTACGCCCAGCGGATCCAGCGCGTACCGGGCGGCCGGATCGTCAAGGACTACTACGTCAAACGGCCCGACGGCACCGTCGAGGCCCATCAGCACTGCGAGTACCGCGTCCACACGGCGGACGAGGCGGAGCGGCTGCTCACGCGGTGCGGGTTCCGCTTCGAGCGCGTCAGCGAGGACCGGCTGTTCCACGTGTACGGGCGGCTCCCGGCGTAGGGCCCGCCGGGAGCCGGGGTCGCCGGGTTCAAGGCGGTGCTGACCTGCGCCGAAGTACGGTGCATGACATTTGTCCGCCCCCTTGTCCAGGACTCCCGTGCCCTCGTCGGCCGCGCGGGCGGCCGTCCCGCCGCCGTGCGGCACCCCTTGCTGATCGCCGTGTGCCTGCTGCCCGCGCTGGCGATCGCCGTCGCCGGTTTCCAGCGGCGCTGGATGTCCGACGACGCCCACATCTACGTCCGCACCGTCCGGCAGATCCTCGCGGGCAACGGCCCCGTCTTCAACGCGGGCGAGCGCGCCGAGTCATCCACCGGCACGCTGTGGCAGTGGCTCCTCGCCCTCGCCGGGCTGCTCGGCGTCGACGTCGTCTCCGCCGCCGTGTACGGGGGGCTGCTGCTCACGGCGGGCGGGTTCGCGCTCGGGGCCTGGGGGGCGGTGCGGTTGCGCGCCGGGGGCGGTGGAGGGGTGGGGTCCGGGTCCCTGGGGGCGGCGCGTGATGGGGTGGGCTCCGGTTCCGTGGGGGCGCCCCGGGCTGGCTGGGTGCCGTTGCCCATCGGCGCGCTGGTGCCGCTCGCCCTGCCGCCCGTCTGGGACTTCGCCACCTCCGGGCTCGAAACCGGGCTCGCCACCTGCTGGATCGCGGGCTCCTGGCTGCTGCTCGTGACGCGCCCACGGGCGCTCGGCACCGCCTTCGTGCTCGGTCTCGGACCCCTCGTACGGCCCGACCTCGCCCTGGTGTCCGCCGTGTTCCTCGCCGCGCAGTGGCTGACCGCGCGGCCCACCCGGCGCGGCGCGCTCGCCGGTGCCGCCGTCGCGGGCGCGCTTCCCGTCTCGTACGAGATCTTCCGCATGGGCTACTACGGGCACCTGGTGCCGCTGCCCGGCGTCACCAAGGAGGCCTCGTACAGCCTGTGGGCGCGCGGGTTCGGCTATCTCGGCGACTTCGCCGGGCCCTATCTGCTGTGGCTGCCGGGGCTGTTCATCGTGGCGGCGGTGCTGCCGTCGGCCGGGGGTGGGGGGCGCGGTGGGCGCGGCGGGCGCGGTGAGTGGGGCGGGTTCGGTGGGTGGGGTGTGCCGCTCGTTCCCGTGTGCGCGTCTGTCGTGGCCGGGGTGCTGTGCTGGGGGTACGTCATCAAGGTCGGCGGGGACTTCATGCACGGGCGGATGTTCCTGCCCGGGCTGCTCCTGATGCTGCTTCCCGTCTTCGTCGTGCCCGCCACGCGCGCGTGGACGCTCGCTTTCGCCGGGGTCGGTGTCTGGGCGCTCGTGTGCGCGGCCGTGCTGCGGATTCCGTACGAGGGGCTCATCGGGCCCGGTGGCATCGCCGACGAACGCGGGGTGTACGTGCGGCAGAACGCGGCCGCGCATCCGCTGCGGCACACCTTCGGTGGGTACGCGTACAACGCCGCGTACGCGCGGGACGTACGGGACGCCGTGCGGCGCGGGGAGCCCACGCTGCTCCTCGCCCGGACCCCCGTCGGGGCCGGCTCCCCCTCCGTGACCGGTGCCTATGTCACCCTCGGGTTCAACGGGACCGTCGTTCCGCTCGACGGTGCCGCGCTCGATCCCATCGGTCTTGCGTATCCCCTCGCCGCGCACTCCGAGCGGATCGCCCACGCGCGCGTGGGGCACGACAAGCGGCTGCCGGACGAGTGGATCGTGGCCGATCGGGGGGCGCCCGGGGTGGTGCCGGGCGGGCTTGACGCGGGGCGGGTCGCCGCTGCGCGGCGGGCGTTGGGGTGTGGGGGGCTTGCCGAGTTGCGGGATGCGACGCGGGGGGCGCTTACGCCTTTGCGGTTCTGGCGGAATGTGAGTGGGGCGCTGGGGCGTACGGGGTTTCGGTTCCCGAATGATCCGGTGCGGGCGGAGGAGGTGCTCTGCGGGTGAGCGGGGGTGTCACCCCCGCCGCTGCCTCCGTGGCTCCTCTCCCACCCGCCCGCCCGTTTCCACCCTGACCACGGGCGAACGCCCCCAGTGGAACTGCCCCGCCATCGGCGTCAATCGGCCCACGCCGCTACCGCGGCGGCTTCTTTCCCACCCGCCCGCCCGTTTCTGCCCTCCCGTGGGGCGAACGCCCCCAGTGGGACTGCCCCGCCATCGGCATCTGCGGGTTGGCGCCGCTACCGCGGCGGATTGTTTCCCACCCGCCCGCCCGTTTCTGGTCTCACAGCCGGTGGGCGCCTCTGGTGGGGGTGGTTCGCCGTCGGCGGCTGCGGGGCAGGGGTGCGCCCGGGGCGGCAGGCCATGGGAGGGCGGGCGGGGAGGAAGCCGCCGCGATAGCGGCGGGACCTGCACACACGCCAAGCCCCAGCCGCAGCCGCCAACGGCGAACCACCCCCACAGGGAGCGTCCACCCGCTGGGAGGGCAGAAACGGGCGGGCGGGTGGGAAAGAAACCGTCGCGATAGCGGCGAGGACCCGCAGACGCCAACGGCGGGCCAGCCCCACCAGGAGCATCCACCCCACAGGAAGGCAGAAACGGGCGGGCGGGTGGGGAAGAAAGCGCCGCGATAGCGGCGGGGACCCGCAGACGCCGACGGTGGGGCAGGCCCGCCAGGGGCGTCCGCCCCGCGGGAGGGTGGAAACGGGCGGGCGGGTGGGAGAGGAACCGCCGCGGTAGCGGTGGGGGGCCGCAGGCGCCGACGGTGGGGCAGGCACGCCAGGGGCGTTCGCCCTGCGGGCGGGTGGGAGAGGAATCGGCGCTGTAGCGGTGGGGGACAGGGCTCAGGGGGCAGTGGTGCGCCAGTTGCTTGGGGGGTGGGGGGCACACCGGAGTGGCAAGGTTGTCCTCCTAGGACACCACGTCCTTGTGGGCGAAGCCCCGAAACGCCAACGCACAGAGCACCAGCGCATACGTGACCGACAGGGCGGAGCCCTGAAGCATGCCGGCCCACTCCGGAGTGGGCTGGAAGACGTCGGCCCAGGCGAACTGCCAGTGCGCCGGCAGGAAGTCGCGCCAGTCACCGAGCGCGGTGACCGCGTCCAGCACGTTCCCGGCGATCGTGAGGCCCACTGCCCCGCCGACCGCCCCGAGCGGCGCGTCCGTTTTCGTGGAGAGCCAGAACGCGAGTCCCGCGGTGACGAGTTGGGAAACGAAGACGTAGACGACGACCACGGCCAGGCGCCGCGTGGCGGTGCCCGCGTCGAGCGTGCCGCCGGTGGGGATCTCCAGCGACCCCCACCCGTACGCCGCCGTGCCGACGGCGAGCGCGACCAGCGGGAGCAGCACGATCGCGGCGGCGCTCAGGCCCAGCGCGACGACGAGCTTGGACCACAGGAGCCGCGCCCGCGGCACCGGCGCCGCGAGCAGATAGCGCAGGCTCGACCAGCCCGCCTCGGAGGCCACGGTGTCGCCGCAGAACAGCGCCACCGGGATCACCAGCAGGAACCCCGCCGACACGAACAGGCAGGTCGCCGCGAAGTTCGCCCCCGACGCCGTGGCCGTGTCCATCAGCGTCACCTGGTCGTTGCGGCCGCCGGGGGATCCGGCGACCGTGAAGGCGAGCCAGAGGACCAGGGGCAGCAGGGCGAGGATTCCGCCCATCACCAGCGTGCGCCGCCGTTTGAGCTGGCGGATCGCCTCCACGCGCAGCGGCAGGGTGCGGGCCGGGCGGTAGCCGGGGGCGGTGTCCCGCACGGCACCCCCGGCACCCCCGACACCCACGGCGCCCCCGGCACCCCCGGCACCCCCGGCACCCGTAACGACCGCAGCAACCACCGTGGTGCTTCCGGCCGCGCCATCGCCCGCCTCCACCTCCGTCGCCCTCTTCCCATTCCCAGGCGTCATCCCACCGTTCCCCGACATCCCCGCACTCCCCGTCCTCGTACGCTCATCCCCCACTCCACCGGCACCGCTCCCGTCCGCCGTCACGACGCCGCTCCCCCGATCAGAGTCAAGAACGCGTCCTCCAGGCGCCGGTGCGGGCCGAGGGAGGCCACGGGGACTTCCAGGCGGACCAGTTCGGGCAGGAGGGCCGTCGCCGTGGCGGCGGAGCCGGTGTCCAGGCGGACCAGGAGGCCGCCCTCGGCGCGCTCCGCCGAGGCCACGCCCGGGAGGGACGCGATCTTCTCGACGAGCGGGTCCGGGACGTCGGACGACAGGCCGACCAGGAGCGTGTCGCCGGAGCCCACGATCTCGTCGACCGGGCCCGCCTGGACGAGGTGGCCGCGGTCCATGACGACCAGGTGCGTGCAGGACTGCTCGACCTCGGCGAGGAGGTGGCTGGAGACGATGACCGTGCGCCCGCCCGCCGCGTACCGGATCAGCACCTCGCGCATCTCGCGGATCTGGGGCGGGTCGAGGCCGTTCGTCGGCTCGTCCAGGATGAGCAGGTCCGGCAGGCCCAGCATCGCCTGGGCGATGGCGAGGCGCTGGCGCATGCCCTGGGAGTAGGTGCGCACGGCGCGGGCGAGGGCGTCGCCGAGGCCCGCGATCTGAAGGGCCTCGTCCAGGTGGGCGTCCTCGGCGGGGCGGCCGGTGGCGCGCCAGTACAGCTCCAGGTTCTCCCGGCCCGACAGGTGGGGCAGGAATCCGGCGCCCTCGACGAACGCGCCGACGCGGGACAGGACCGGCGCGCCCGGCCGGATCGCCTGGCCGAAGACGCGGATCTCGCCCGCGTCCGGGCGGATGAGGCCCATCAGCATCCGCAGGGTCGTCGTCTTGCCCGCGCCGTTCGGCCCGAGGAGGCCGAGGACCTGGCCCTTCTCCACGCGGAAGGAGAGGTCACGGACCGCGTACCGGTCGGTGGACTTCGCGTACCGCTTGCTGAGGTCCGTGATCTGCAGCGGGACCTCGGCGAGGGCGGGGTCCGGGGCGGGCGCGGTGGTGCGTCTGCGGCCGAGGAGCAGCAGGGCGACGGCCACGGCCGCGCCGGTGAGCGGCAGCCACCACACCCAGGCGGGCAGCGGCGCGGCGGCGGTCTTCACTCCGGGGGCCGTGGGCACGCTCAGGCCGCTCTTCAACGTCACCGTGTACGCGGCCGGGTCGGCCGGTGAGGCGTAGCCGAGGTCGGTCGACGCGAGCACGAGCCGCAGCCGGTGGCCCTTCTTCAGCTCGTGGTCGACGGCGGGCAGCGTCAGGTCGACGTCCTTGCCGTCGACGGCGCCGGGCACCCGCACCGGGGCGACGAGTTGGGCGGGCAGGACGCGCTGGTCGCCGTCGGGCCCGACGTCGTACACCTTCCCGAAGAGCACCGTGTCCTCGCTGTCGGACTTCACGTGGGCGCGCACGGTCGGGGCGCCGGTGATCCGCAGGTCTTCGGTGAGCGGCTTCGACTCGAACGCGGCGTACTGGCCGGGGAAGTCGAGCGAGACGCCGATGCCGAGCGAGGACAGCTGGTCCAGGCCGCCGGTCCCGCGGCCCGCGGCGCCGAGTCCTGGCAGCCCGGAGACGGCGGGCGGGGCCGCGCCCGGAGGGTTGTCGAACGTCTGGGGGCGCCCGGCGAGCGGGATCTCCCGCACGCCGGCGGCGAGCCCCGGGTACCGGTCGCCGGTCGCGCCGCGCAGCGTCGCCGCGCC
Source organism: Streptomyces sp. NPDC059003 (assembly GCF_042740445.1). Taxonomy (NCBI): domain Bacteria; kingdom Bacillati; phylum Actinomycetota; class Actinomycetes; order Kitasatosporales; family Streptomycetaceae; genus Streptomyces; species Streptomyces sp. NPDC059003. The sequence continues at coordinate 47,928 of NZ_JBHYJH010000057.1, forward strand.
GTCCGTGGAGTCGATGCCTCCGGTGCGGGTGACGCGGAAGGCGGGGCCGGTGTCGGCGCCCTTGTCGTCCTTGAGGTAGCGGTCGAACCACGCGCCGACGCGGCCGCGCACGCGGTCCGTCTCCACGTTCCCGCCATCGTGGCCGCCCGCGATCCAGTCGACGGCCACGGGCGCGTGGTTGCCCCGGACGGCCTTGGCCATGGCGTCGGCGTGACCGAGCGGGAACAGGGAGTCCTGCTGGCCCTGCACGATCAGGGCGGGCACCTTGATGCGGTCGCCGACGGCGGAAGGGCTGCGCCCGGCGAGCAGGCCGCGGGCCTTCGCGTCGGGCTTGCCGGACACCGCGACGCGCTCGTACATCTCGCACAGGCGCTGCTCGAACCGGTCGCATCCGCCGCCCGAGTTCATGAAGATCCCGGCCCACAGCTTCTTGAACACGCCCTGGGGGAACAGCGCGTCCGACAGGTTCCAGTACGTCATCACCGGGGCGATCGCGTCGACCCGCCGGTCGTACCCGGCGGCCAGGAGCGAGACCGCTCCGCCGTACGAAGCGCCCGTGATGCCCACGCGCGGGTCACCGGCCTTGTCGAGCCGCACTTCGGGCCGCTTCGCGAGCCAGTCGATGAGCCGGGAGACGTCGGCGACCTCGCCCTTGGGGTCGTTGAGTCCGATCCGGCCGGTGGACCGGCCGAAGCCGCGGGCGGACCACGTCAGGACCGCGTACCCCTTGCGGGCGAGGCGCTCGGCCTGGTCGCGCACGTCGTCCTTGCTGCCTCCGAAGCCGTGCCCGAGGAGGACGGCGGGCCGCTTCTCGGCGGGGTCTCCGGCGGTGAAGTACGACGTGTCGATCCGCACCTCGGGGCCGCCGCGGCCGCCGCCCGCCGTGACGAGCGTCCGGTCCGAGCGGCGCACGTCCGCGCCGTCGTCCGAGGCCAGGGCCGACAGGGCCGTCCACGCGACCACGCCCACGAGCAGCACGACGGCGGCCGCGGCGGACAGGAGCCGCCGCGGCCCGCGCAGCGCCGCCTTCCAGGCCCCGGCTCCGGGCAGTCGTAGATCCATGCGTCAACGGTACGGGCGAGCGCTGACAACCACGGCAGCCGGTGGTCGGAACCGCCGGGTCTCCCCACGGAGTACGGCGGGCGGCCCGCGTACGTCCACCGCCGTACCGGCCCGCGCCGGGCCCGTCACATGTCGCCAAATGTCAGGGGCGCCTAGGCTGTTGACCCATGACATCTCCGCTCCCGGCACCCGACAAGGCCCCCGGCAACGGTCCCGACAAGGGTCCCGGCAAGGCCCCCGACCCGGTGGCGTCCCTGGCCACCGGCCAGCGCTCGCTCGGCGACCCTTCCGCCCGCTTCCCGCTGTGGCCGCCGCTCACCGAGGGCTGCCCCGTCACGAGCACGGACTCCGTCGCGTACCCGGTGGAGGTCGCCTACGCCTACGACGAGCTCCCCGCCGACTACTTGGCCACGGCGGCGGACCGGCCGCGCGGCCACGAGCGCTGGGCGGCCCTGCTGCCCCCGCTGCACGCGCCGGGCCTCGCCGAGGGCGGCACGCCGCTGGTCCCGCTCGACGAGGGCGTGTGGCTCAAGGACGAGTCCCGCAACCCGACGTGGAGCCACAAGGACCGGCTGAACCGGATCACGGTGAGCGCGGCCGTCGGCGTCGGCGCGGAGGGCGTCGTCGTGGCCTCGTCCGGCAACCACGGCGCGTCGGCGGCGGCGTACGCGGCGCGCGCGGGCCTGCGCTGCGCCGTCCTGACGTCGACGGACGTGCCGCCCGCGGTCGACGCGTTCCTGAGCGCGTACGGAGCGGTCGTGCTGCGCGTGCCGGCCGAGGACCGGTGGCCGCTGATGCGGAAGGTCGTCGACCGGCTCGGCTACCACCCGGTGAGCAATCTGACGCCCGCCGCGCACACGGGTCACGGTTTCGGCCCGGAGGGCTACAAGACCATCGCGTACGAGATCTTCGCCGACCTCGGCACCGTCCCGGGCGCGGTGTTCGTACCCACCGGCTACGGAGAGATGCTGTTCGGCGTGTGGAAGGGCTTCACCGAGCTGGTGCGGCTCGGGTACGCGGAGCGGGTGCCGCGGCTCTACAGCTGCGAGCCCGCGGCCGGTGGCCCGCTGTCCGCCGCCCTGCGGTCCGGGGCGCCCGCCGCGCACGTCCGTGTCGGGACCACGGCCGCGTACGCGATCGACTGCCCCGTAGGGGGCTATCGCGGCGTCGTGGCGGTGCGGGACAGCGGCGGGGCGGGCCTGCTCGTCACGGACGAGGAGATGGCCGCGGCCCGGCGGGAGCTGGCGCGGAGCGGGGTGTGGGCCGAGCTGTCGGCGGCCGCGGGGCTCGCCGGGCTGCGGCAACTGGGGCCGCAGGACGGGCCGGTGGTGTGCGTCTCCACGTCGAGCGGCTTCAAGGACCAGGGCCTGCTGACGTCGCCGCCGTCCCCGGCGGTCGACGCGGAGGACTGGGCGGGGGTGGAGCGGATGCTTGCGGGCGCGGGCGGCTAGGAGCTCCCCGTCCGTCCGGGTCCGTCGTGCGGGCCCGGACGGACGGGGGAGGCCGGAGTCTCAGCCCTGCGCGGCCGGGCCGAACCAGGTGGTGAGGGCGGTCCGGAGCGCGGCGGTGTCGGGCGTGCCGTCGGCGGCGGCCACCCAGGCGACGTGGCCGTCGGGGCGGATCAGGAGCGCGGCGGGCGCGGGGACCTCACCGACGGTCGGGACGGGCCAGTGGTCGTCCTCGCTGCGCGCCTCGACGAGGTCGACGCGGTCGGTCCAGCCCTCGGCGGCCGCGGCCACCTCGGCGCTGCCGCGCAGGTCGAGCAGGACGGGGCGGCCCTCGTGCAGCAGCGCGTAGACGTACGACTCGCCGTCGGACGTCTTGAGGTCGGCGTCGGGGACCCGGCGGCCCGCCAGCGGGTGGCTGCCGCCCTCGACCGGGTACCGCAGGTCGAGGGCGGTGAGCATGCCGCGCAGGAGCCGGTTGACGTCGTCGAAGACGATGAGCGAGCCGAACACGTCGCGCAGCGCGTCCGTGGCGACGCCGGGGCGGTTCAGGGCCGCCTGCGCCCGGGTGTTGTGCAGCACGCGCTCGCCGACGGGGTGGCGCTCGTCGTGGTAGGTGTCGAGGAGGCTCTCCGGCGCCTGGCCGCGTATCACCGAGGCGAGCTTCCAGCCGAGGTTGACCGCGTCCTGCACGCCCATGTTCAGGCCCTGGCCGCCGGCCGGGAAGTGGATGTGCGCCGCGTCGCCCGCGAGCAGCACCCGGCCGTCGCGGTACTGGGCGGCCTGCCGTGCGGCGTCGCCGAACCGGGAGATCCACTTGGGGTTGCGCATGCCGTAGTCGGTGCCCGCGAGCCTGATCAGGGAGTCCCTGAGCTGCTCGAACGTCGCGGGCTCGTCGCGGTCCGCGACGTGGTCGTACTCGGACGTGATCACCCGGTACCAGCCGGGCTCGAAGGCGATCACCGAGTAGTCGCCGTCCGGGACGCGCCGCACCCAGATGTAGTCCTCGTCCAGATCGGGGAGTTCGACGTCGCCGATCAGGGCGGTCATCGTCGCCGGGGTGCCGGGGAAGTCGATGCCCGCGAGCTTGCGCACCGTGCTGCGGCCGCCGTCGCAGCCCACGAGGTAGCGGGCGCGCAGCGTCGCGGGCTCCGCCTCGCCCGTGTCCAGCTCGACCGTCACGCCGTCCTCGTCCTGGCGCAGCCCGCTCACGCCGGCGGAACGGCGCACCCGCACGCCGAGTTCGGCGGCGCGCTCCTCGAGGAGGCGCTCGACGACGTGCTGCAGGATCATCAGCGGGTAGGGGTGGCGGGACTCGGACTCGTCGAAGTCCAGGTAGAGGCCGGAGAAGTGGCCCACCGGCTGCGGTTCGCCGAGCTCCAGGAAGCGGTCGAGGATGCCGCGCTGGTCGAGTACCTCCAGGGTGCGCGAGTGCATGCCGCCGGCGCGGGACTCGCCCGTCGGCTCGGCGAGGCGCTCGACCACCACCACGTCGACGCCCGCGAGGCCCAGCTCGCAGGCGAGCATCAGGCCCGTCGGCCCGGCGCCCGCGATCACCACGTCCGTGTCGATGCCGGTGTGTCCCACGTCGTTTCCCCTCATCCCACCGCGCCTTTCGACGGCGTCGTGTCGATCTACGGTGGCGGCGCGGTTGGCGTAAACGCAAGGCTCTGGGTACGCGTGGGGTCCCCTGTCCCGCTGGCGGGACATCGTGACTCCCCCTGGGGGCTCCGCCCCCAGACCCCCTTCTCTCCGGCGC
>NZ_JBHYJH010000058.1:0-51935 GCF_042740445.1 Streptomyces sp. NPDC059003
GGCTGGATCTTGCCGCAAGATCCAGCCCGTCCGGCGTTTGAGGACGAGGCGCGGAGCGCCGATGAAGCGGGGTGCCAGGGGCGGCAGCCCCTGGTTTTGGGTGAAGGGGCGGGACTGGGGCGCCCCGCGAGGGTCGTGCGTGGCGTGGCGCGCCCTGGGTACTGACGGTGCATGCGAGTCAGCGTGTTGGATGTCGGGTCACGTACGGTGCGCCTCGTCGTGGTGGACGCGGACAGCGGGGCGCCGCTGCCGGTGCACACGGCCAAGTGGAAGCTGCGCCTCTACGAACGGGTGCGGCCGGGCGAACCGCTCGGCTCACGCGCCCAGCGGGACCTGGCGCAGGCCGTCGCCGCCGCGGCCGGCCTCGCCGAACGCTGGGGCTCCGCACCGCCGTTGGCGTTCGCGACCGCCGTCGTACGGGACGCGCCGAACCGGCCCGACGTGCTGCGCACCGTCCACGCGCGCACCGGTGTGCGGCTGTGCACGCTGCCCGGTGAGCTGGAGGCCGAGCTGACGTTCCTCGGCGCCCGGCGGTGGCTGGGCTGGCGGGCCGGGCCGCTGGTCCTGCTCGACCTCGGCGGCGGCTCCCTCGAAGTGGCCTTCGGGCGGGGCCGCCTGCCGGACTTCGCGGTGTCGCTGCCGCTGGGTGCGCACCGCCTGACGTACGAGCACTTCCCCGGCGAAGAACCGCCGTCCGAACAGGCCGTCAAGGAGCTGCGCCGCCAGGTGCGCCACCAACTGCGGGACGTGGCGGCCCGGATCCGCTGGGAGGGACCGCGCAGCGCCGTCGCGACATCGCGGACGTTCCAGCAGTTGGCGCGCCTGACGGGCGCGGCACCCGGGCGGCACGGGCCGTTCGTGCCGCGGACCCTCGACCGGTCGCGGCTCCGCCAGGCCCGGGACCGGCTCGCGGGCCTGCCCGCCGCCGAGCGCGCGCGGCTCCCCGGCATCTCGGCGCCGCGGTCCGGGCAGAGCCTGGCAGGGGCGGTGGTCGGGCACACGGCGATGAAGCTCATGGGGCTCAAGTCGGCGGCCGTCTGCCCCTGGGGGCTGCGCGAGGGCGTGCTCCTGCGCCGGATCGAGGACGGCGCCCAGTGGTGGGACGACCTGGGCGAGGACGGCGAGGACAGCACGGAGGGCGAGGGCAGGGAGAACGGCGAGAAGGGCGCACGGGCCAGGGCAACGCTCCGGGTCGCGAGGCTCGCGACGTCCTGACACTCCCTGCGGCGCACATACGGCCGCACCCCCCACCCACCGGCACGCACGCCCCGGCCCTCCGGCCGGAACCGGAACGTGCGCCGGTGTCAGGACGCGGACACCCCGACGCCTTTCGTGCGGGCCGGGGCCTTCCTGGCGGGCTTCGGCGTGCGGTCGCCCGTGGCGGTCCCGTGGCCGTTGCTGCCGTTCGTGGGGGCCGTCGGCGCCGGTTCCCCGGCGGCGTCCGGTTCCGGCTGCCGCGTCGCCGCGCGGGCCTCCGCCTCGGCTCGGGCCTCGGCCTTCAACCGGTCCCGCATCTGCAGGTACTTGGCGTTCATCTCGTCCACGGCGATGAACTTGTTGACGCCGCGCTCGCTGACCTTGGGCTCCTGACGGGCCATGATGTCGTTGTCCTGGCGGTCCTGCACGTACTGCTCCATCATCAGCGAGAGGCGCAGGATCAGGGGGCGCAGCGGCTTGACCGGGACCATCCACTTCAGCAGCGGATACTCGTAGAGCCGCATGATCGCCTGGGTGTGGTGCTCGTCGATGGGCACGAGCCAGGTCGTGACCTCCAGCAGGCCCTGCCGGACGTGCGTCATGCACGGGGCCTGGTAGATCAGGTCGAAGTGCCAGGTGTTGGAGGGGTTGCCCTCCTCGCACTGGTCGAAGGTGTTGCGGATGACCGTGCCCTCGACGTCCACGCGATGGTTGACGATCTTGTTGGCGGCGATGTAGCGCTCCCGGCCGTCGGTCCACAGCTTGCGCCAACTGCCGTACATGAACGTGTAGTCGATGATGTTCGCCCAGTGATCACGGTGCACGAACGTCACGTGGTAGAACTCGAGCAGGCTCTCGATGTAGCGCGTGTAGTGCACCGGCCTGCTGAAGGTGATGGTCTCGTACGGCCGCGGGTGCTCCGCGAGCTCGTGGGGCAGCTCGATCTCCGGCAGGCTCGCCCGCTTCTCGCCCCACCACAGCCACACCAGGTCGTGCTGTTCGCGCACCTCGTACGTCTCGATCCGCAGCGACGCCGGGATGCGGCCCTCCGTGCCGAGCGCCGGGACCAGGCGGCAGGCGCCCTCGGTGTCGTACCGGAAGCCGTGGTACGGGCAGGCGATCGAGTTGCCCACCAGGCGCCCGTCGGACAGGTTCGCGCCCTTGTGCGGGCAGCGCGCCGACTGACAGACCAGCTTGCCGTCGAGGTCGCGCCAGAGCACGAGCTCCTCGCCCAGGCGGCGCACGCCCGTCGGCTTGTCGCGTGCGATGTCCTCGGTCCGCAGGATCGGATACCACTGGTTGGGGATCACGCGGTTCCTCCTCTTCTCGCTCTCGTTTCCCTCTCGTTGTCCCTGTCGGCCGCGCGACGTGGCGTGCGGGGCCTCAGCCCTCCACGACCTCGACGACACCGGTGTCGCCGTCGACCATGACCATGTCGCCGGTGTTGATCACTTGCGTGGCGTACTTGGTGTTGACCACCGAGGGCACGTTGAACTCCCGGGACACGATGGAGCTGTGCGAGAGCATCGAGCCGATGTCCGTGACGACGCCCCCGGCGATGGCGAACAGCGGCGTCCACGACGCGTCGGTGTGCCGGGTCACGAGGATCTCGCCCGCCTGGAACTCGTCGGCCTGCCACACCAGGTCCTCCACGATGCGGGCACGCCCCACGATCCGCCCCGGGCTCGACCCCAGCCCCTCCAGGCGCGCGCCGTCCTTCACGGGCCGCACCGCCCGCGTGCTGTCGTGCTCGCCGACGAACGTCAGCGGCGGCTCCGGAAGGCGGTTGTGGTACTCGTGCACGCGCCGCCGCTCCTCGACGCGCGCCCGCGGGAACGCCTCGCGCAGCGAGAGCTCGCCGCCCACATAGCGGCGCACGTCTTCGAAGTCGAGGAAGGCGACCTCGTCCAGGGAGTGCAGGACGCCCTCGTCGACAAGCCGCCGCCCCACCTCGTACACGACGTTCCTGACCAGCCAGATCGACGTGATCATCGACATGCGGGTGGTCTCGCGCAGCTCGCTGCAGAGCGAGTACATCGCGATGACGCCCTCGATGGTCTTGCGCCGCGGCAGCGAGAGCTCCTTCAGGACCGCCCAGGTGTCGCCCTCCTGGCGCGCCCGGCTGCGGCCCATGATGTCGTCGGCCGTGAAGCCGTCGGCGGCGTAGCGGCGGATCATCTGGAAGAGGTACGACGGGTCGTCGATCCAGCGCTGGTGCGTGAGCTCCATCTCCTGGCGCCCCCGCGTGCCGTTGGCGCGCAGGAACGGCTCCATCTGCGCGTCCCAGAACGCCCGCCCGTCGGCGTCCTCGCGCAGCCGGTCCGCGACCTCCTCCAGGGGCGCCGCCTCGATGATCTCCATGACGCGCGGCCTGGCCTTCGCGGCCTGCGCGACGCTCCAGATCTCCTGCGCCGACGCCACCGTACGCAGGCTCGACATATCGGTCTTGATGCGGTTCTGGAGGTTGTCGCCCGCCGAGCCGAGCCACTTGGCGCACAGCTCCGTGAGGATGCCGTAGAACCCGAACGCGTTGATGTAGTACGGCATGTAGCCGACGTGCGCGTCGTGGAAGTAGTCCAGATAGCGGGTGAGCTCGGCGGCGAGGTCGCGGCGGCTCATCCGGGTCAGGTCAAGGCGCCGGGCGCGGTCGAACTCGTAGAGGCGGGTCGTGACCATGGCGCGGGCGCGGCCCTTCATGACCAGCATCTCGCGCGCCGTCTCGCGCAGCCAGTGCGCCGTGGAGAGCAGGTCCTCCATGCCGCCGGGGAAGGTGCCGAACGGGTTGGCGTACGTCGCCAGGTCGACCTCCTCGCTGACGAAGCGGCGCGTGAAGTGCCGCTGGTCGCGCGTGGGCAGGGCCTGGCCGAGCAGATACGCCGTGTAGGAGATGTTCAGATACACATGGCCCTGGAAGTAGCCCATGTGCAGGCCCACGTCCCCGATGTCGCGCACGCCGAGGGCCCGCGCGCAGTCGCCGTGCACATGGTCCTGGTAGTAGCGGGCGAAGCTCAGGCCGAGCGGCGACATCAGGCCGACGAAGATCTCGCCGATGTCCATGCGGGACCACAGCGTGCCGCCGCGCACCTCGTCGGGGACGGCCTCCAGGTGCCGGGGCAGATACGGGCTGTGGGCGCCCGCGGCGGCCTCGGGCCGCGGCTGCGTGGTGATCGGCCGCGCCTGCAGCAGGTGCAGCGCCCCGTCGCGCAGCGCCCACTCGATGTCCTGCTCGCAGCCGTAGCGGGTGCGCACGTCGAGGGCGAGCCGGGCGAGGGCGGCGAGCTGGTCCCCCGTCAGGCAGGGGGCGTCGCGGTCGGCGGCGTCGACCTTCGTCATGCCGATGCGGCCCGGCGCGATCGGCGCGCACTTGGTGACCTTGTAGCGCACGCGCTCCTCGACGACGTCGAACGTGCGGTCGTCCACGACGAAGAAGTCACTGGAGACCCTGCCGGACACCAGGCCCTCGCCGAGCCCGCAGCAGGCCTCCACCACCAGGCGGTGCGGCCGGCCGCCTACGGGATCGACGGTGAACAGGACGCCGCTGACGTCCGCGTCCACCATCTCCTGCACGACGACGGCGATGGCGTCCACGGCCCCCGGCTCCGCCCGGTACGCGGCGGCCCGGTCCGACCACAGCGACGCCCAGCAGACCTTGACCGCCTCCAGCAGCGCCGCGTCGCCCGCGACGTCGAGGACCGTGTCGTGCTGGCCCGCGAAGGACTGCCCGGCGGAGTCCTCGCGCACCGCGGACGAGCGCACCGCGACGCGCGGCCGGCCCAGGTCCTCGTACGCCGCGACGACCGTGCGGGCGATGGGCTCAGGGATGTCCCGGGCAAGGATCAACTCGCGTACGACGGAGGCGGGTTCGGCGCGGGCCTCGGCCGCGCGGAGCTCGGCGCCGACGCCGCTCTCGCGCAGGAACGCCTCGAAGAGGCCGGTGGTCAGACAGAACGCGGGCGGCACCGGAAGGCCCGCCTGTGTCAGCTCGTCGAGCCGGGCGCCCTTGCCGCCGAGCTCCTCGGGCGCCGCCGTGTGCGGGCGGCCGAGGACGACGACCAGGTCGGCGTGCGGGGCGGTGGTGGTGGGGGCCGGGGACTCCTCCGTGCTCTGCGTCGCCTGAGTCGTTTCCGTCGCCTTCGTCGTATTCGTCGTCACGACGCGGCCTCCTCGGGGTGCGTGTTGGTGCCGGTGAACGCGCGGAACGGCTGGCCGGGGACGGGACGCGTGGCCCGTACGTCGTCGAACCCGGCGGCGCGCAGCTGGCCGAGCAGCTCGTCCTCGCGCGGCAGCGGCCCGCCGAACCCGGCGTACTCGAACCACAGGTTGAGCACGTCGAGGCCGAGGACGCCGCCGCCCCGGCACGACGAGGTGAGCAGGAGGGTGCCGCCGGGGGCGAGGAACGAGCGGACGCGGGCGAGGACGTCGGCGCGCTCGTCCTCGGGGAAGTAGTAGATGTTGTTGTGCAGCGTCACCACGTCGAACTGCGGCTGGAGCTCCAGGGTGCGCAGGTCGGCCTGCCGGGTCTCGACGCGGTCGGCGAGGCCCCACTGCGCCATGTTCTTCGCGGCCCGCTCGGCGACCTCGCCCTGGAGGTCGACGGCGAGGGCGGTCAGGCGCGGGTTCAGCTCCGCCGCGTACCGGACGTAGGCGCCGCTGCCGCAGCCGACCTCCAGGAGCCGGACGGGCGCCGTGCGCGGCAGTGTCCTGCCGAGCGCCTCCTCCACCATGCGCCGCACCACGAGCGAGGAGCGGGCGATGACCAGGCCGTCCTGGTCGGACAGGTCGAAGCGGCCGCCGTCCGCCAGCATCCGCGGCGCGTCCCGCAGGGCCGGCACGTGGAAGCGGAGGAGCTCCTCCAGGGTCGCGGCGACGGCGTCGTTGCCCGGCCTCGCGAGCGCCTTGGCGGTGCGGCTGCGCAGGCGGTAGCAGCCCTCGCCGCGGCTCAGCTCGCCGAGGCGCACGCCGATCTCCAGCCACGCGCGCAGGCGCTGCCGGTCCTCGGGTGCGGCCCCGATCCGCTCGGCGATGCTCTCCAGGTCGCACGGGCGCGTCGCCATGCAGCCGAGCACGCCGGAGCCCGCGGCCGCCGCGAGGAACGACGCCCGGTACAGCGGCGTGAACAGGGTGCGGTTGAGCACGAGCAGCAGCGGTATCCGCGGGTCCGTGACGATCCGGGCGACGGCGAGCGCGTCCGTGAACGGCTCCTGCGCCCGGTCCTTGACGGCCCTGGCCAGGCTCAGTAGGTCCATGAGGGTTCCTTCTCCTCGGTGCTGCGGGTGAGTTCGGTGCGCAGGTCGCGCAGGAGGGGCTGCCGTCCGGTTCCGGTGAGGAAGAAGTGGTCGCCCGCCACGTGGCGGCGCAGCAGCGATGCCCTTGTGTACGCGCGCCACGCCTCGACGAGCGGGGCGGGCGCGAGCGGGTCACGGGTCGCGGAGTACGCGGTCATCGGGCAGTCCAGGGGGCGGCGCGGCCGCCAGCGGTAGCGCTCGCACGCCGTGAGGTCGGCGCGCAGCACGGGAAGGCGCCGCTCCAGGTACGCGCCGCCGACGCGGTCCCCGGGGTCCAGGGCGCCCAGGTCGTGGACGAGGCGGCGCAGGTCGGCGTCGGCGAGCGTGTGGTCGGACCGGTCGCCGTACAGGTGCGGCGCCCGGCTGCCGGACACGAACAGATGGCGGGGCTCCGGCTCCCCGCGCTCGCGCAGGGCGCAGGCCACCTCGTACGCGAGCAGCGCGCCCATGCTGTGCCCGAACAGGGCGTAGTCGTGGGCGAGTCCGGCCGCGAGCAGCGCGTCCGTCAGGTCGGTGACCAGCGCTTCCAGGTCTGTGTACGGCGCCTCGCCGAGCCGCGGCCCACGGCCGGGCAGCTGCACCGGCACGACCCTTATGCTCCGGCCCAGGAGGCCCTGCCAGTCGCGGTACACGGACGGGGTGCCGCCCGCGTAGGGGAAGCAGATCAGGCGTGGCGGGGCGGCGGTGGCGGGGGCGGGGCTCCGGGCGCCGTCGGGACTCCGTCCGGTGTCGGGGCCCGGCTCGATGCCGGGGTCCGGTGCGAAGCCGGGGCCGGAGAACCAGGCGCGGGCCGGCGCCGTGGGCCGCTCGGTGAGGTGCACGGGTGGGGTCCTCTCGATGAGCGGGAGCGGGAGCGGGGAGGCGGGGGGAGGTGGTCAGCGTGCGACGTGGGCGCGGCCCTCGGGCGAGTCGAGCCAGTCGAGCGTGAGCCGCACCCCCTCCTCGAAGCCGACCTCGCTCTTGAAGCCGAAGTCGTCCCGGGCCCGGTCGGTGGCGTACGACTGGTCGCGGTCGAAGAGGTGCACGGCGTGGCGCGTGAGCACGGGCCGGGACTTCACCCGCAGCGCTCCGTAGACGCCCTCCGACAGGGTCGCGACGCCGCGCGCCACCGGCGCGGGCAGGCTCAGGCCCGGCGGCTTCACGCCGAGGCCGCGGGCGAGCGCCTCGACGTACTCGCGCCAGGTCGTGCGGTCCGGGTCGCGCAGGTTGTACGTACCGCCCGCGGCGGCCTCCGACGCGCAGGCGGCGATCATCGCGTCGGCCGCGTTGCCCACGTAGAGCAGGCCCGCGGGGACGTGGCCGCCGCGGATGTACACCATCTGCCTGGCAAGCAGGAGCGTCGCGATCTCGATGACGAAATCCTTGCTGCGCGGGCCGTAGACGCTCACCGGCCGCACCACCGTCAGCGGGATCCCGGCGCGGGCGGCGGCCGCGCGCACCGCCTGCTCGCCGAGGAGCTTGCTGCGGTTGTACGGCAGGCCGATGTCGCGCGGCGGGGCGCTCTCGTCGCACGGCCGCACCGGATAGCCGTACACGTCGGTGGTGCTGACGTGCAGGAACCGCTCGACCGTGCCCGCGTGCCGCGCCGCGTCGACGAGGTGGCGGCTGCCGTCGACGTTGACGCGCCGGAAGTCCTCCCAGGGGCCCCAGTCCGCGGACAGGCCCGTGCAGTTGTAGACGTGCCGCACCCCGGCGGCGGCGCGGCGCAGGCTCGCCGGGTCACCGAGGTCGCCCACCGCCACGTCCACGTCCACGCCGTGGAACCCCGAGCGGTCGCTTCCGTCGCGCACCAACACCCGTACGTGGTGGCCCTGTTCGGCGAGGCGCCGCGTGAGGTGCCCGCCGATGAAGCCGCTCGCCCCGGCGACGAGGACGTCGGGCGCCGCGACCCCCGAGGACGCGGGGGCGCGTTCGAGGGCCGGGGCGGACTCGGTCGCGGCGCTGGAGGAGGCCGTTCCCCGCGCCGTGCGCGCGTCCGCTCCCGGCCCGGTCCGGGAGGTTTCGTTGCTCCGCTGCTGTGCTGCCATGGCTCGTCCCAACAGGTCGAGGGCGTGGTCGAGTTCGTCCGGGGTGTGGTCGGCGTTGATGAAGAAGCGCAGGCGGCACTCGTCGGGCGGTACCGCCGGATGGCCGATCGGCATGACGTTCACGCCGAGGCGCAGCAGCGCGTTCGACAGGGCCATGGTCTCGGCCCAGCCGCCGATGACGACCGGGACCACCGCCGACGCCCGCGACACGCCGATGTCGAGCCCGCGGGCCCGCGCCGCGTCGCGGAAGTGCTCGGCGAGCCCCCGCAGCCGGGCCACGCGCTCCGGCTCGTCCCGGATGACCCGCAGCGCCTCCAGTGCGGCGGCCGTGTTCGCGGGCGAGATGCCGGTGCTGAAGATGTGCAGCGGCGCCGTGAACTTCAGGTACTCGACGATCGGCTGTCGCGCCGCCACATAGCCGCCGAGGCTGCCGACGGCCTTGCTGAGCGTGCCCATCCACAGGTCGACGTCGGCGCGGTCGACGCCGAAGTGCTCGCCGATGCCGCGGCCCGTGCGGCCGAGCACCCCGAGCGAGTGGGCCTCGTCGACCATGAGGACGGCCCCGTGCCGCCGCTTGACGTCGATGAACTTCGGCAGGTCCGGCAGGTCGCCGTCCTGGCTGTACGCGCCCTCGACCAGGACCAGGGCGCGCCGGGCCCCGGACCGCGACGCGCTCAGCATGCGGTCGAGGGCGCGCCAGTCGTTGTGCGGGAAGGGCCTGCGCCGCGCGCCGGACAGGACGCTGCCGCGCACCGCGCTGTCGTGGATCCACTCGTCGTGCAGGATCAGGTCGTCGGGCCCGAAGAGGTGCCCGATGGTGGCGACGTTCGTGGCGTGCCCGCCCGCGAAGACGATCGCCGCCTCGGTGCCGAGGAACGCGGCGATCTCCGCGTCGAGCTCGTGGTGCAGCGGCGTCTCGCCGAACAGGAGCGGCGTCGCCGAGCACGACGTGCCGTACCGGTCGACGGCGGCCTTCGCGGCCGCGCGGACCCGCGGGTGGTGGGACAGGGCGAGGTAGTTGAAGGCCGAGAAGTTCAGGACGGTGCGTCCCTCGACGCGGCACCGGGCGCCGTTGTACGTCTCGTGCGTGCGGCCGTACGGGTTCGCCCCGTCGGCGGTGGCCTGCCGCAACCGGCCCTGGAGCTCCACGTATTCGGGCCACTCCTCGAAGACCCGCTCTTGGGGAACGGGGGCCCGCGCCGGGGCTTCCTCGGGGAGCGGCGCGGCAGGGCCCGGTCCGGCGCCGTCGAGCAGGTCCATCAGCTGCCCGACGGTCGGGTCGTCGGGCAGCCGGTCGCGGTTGCCGTTGAGCCGGTCGGGGAACCGCCGCGCAAGCGCGCGCTCCAGCTCCTTGCGCATCAGCGAGTCGAAGCCGAGGTCCATGCCGAGCCGCGCGTCGTGCGGGATCTGCCGCGCGTCGTATCCGCAGACACGGGCGACGTGGGCGACCACCTCGTGCCGTAGCGGGGACGGCTCGCGCGGAGGGGCGGGGGCGGGGGCCTGTGGTGCGGCTGCCTGCGGTGCGATGGCCTGCGGTGCGATGGCCTGCGGTAGGGCGTTCTCCGGTACGGCCGTCTCCGGTGCGGCGTTCTCCCGTACGGCCGTCTCCGGTACGGCCGTCTCCGGTACGGCTGCCTCGGGCGCGGCGGTCTGGGGCGCGGGCGCTTCGGGCGCGGGTGTCTCCTCGGGCGGCGTGAACCAGTACGGCTCCCGTTCGAGCACCGCGTGCGGCACCGGCACGTGCGGCGTCCTGCGGCCCTCGTCGAGCGCCGCCCAGTCGACGTCACCGCCCGCACAGTGCAGCCGCCCGAGGGACTGGAGCAGGGAGTGCCAGTCACCCGTGTCGCGCGCGGCACCGGCGCGGACGCGGCGCAGCGACGGCAGCCACAGCGGTGGCCGCTCGCCGTCCGGGGGCGCCGCCGCGCGGGCCAGGCCGAGCAGCGTCGGGTGCGGTCCCACCTCCACGAACGCCGAGCAGCCGAGGCGGCGCAGGGCCGCGAGGCCGTCGGCGAAGCGGACCGTGCCGAGGAGATGGGCCGCAAGCGCGTCGGCGTCGACGCGGTCCACCGGCTCGCCGGTGGCGTCCGACACCCACGGGATCACCGGCTCGGCGAACCGCACCGCGCGCGCGGCCGCACGCAGCGGCTCGACGGCGCCCGCCATCAGGGGCGAGTGGAAGGCGTGCGACACGGCGAGCGGCCTGACCGTCACCGACCGCTCCACCAGCTCCGCCCCCGCCCGCTCGACCTCGCCCCGCTCGCCGGAGAGGACCAGGTGGGTGGGGGAGTTGACGGCGGCGACCGCCAGCGTGCCGCACCCGTCGGCGACCGCCCGCACCGCGTCCGCGTCCCCGACGCAGGCGATCATCGCGCCGTCGCCCGGCTGTTCGTCCATGAGCCGCCCGCGCACCGCGGCGAGCGTCAGCGCGTCCTCGAAGGACAGCGCCCCCGACACGCACGCGGCGGCGTACGCGCCGACGCTGTGCCCGAGCACGGCGGCGGGCCGCACCCCGAGCGACTGCCACAGCTCGGCGAGCGCGACTTCGAGGGCGACGAGCGCGGGCTGGCAGTACCGGGTGGAGCGCAGCCGCTCGGCGCCCGCTTCGGCGAAAAGGAGCTCCGTGAGCGGCACGCCGAGGTGGGGCCGCAGCACCCGGTCGGCGCGGTCGACGCTCCGCGCGAAGCCGGCGTGCGCGTCGTACAGGCCCTGCCCCATGCCGGTGTACTGCGCGCCCTGGCCGGTGAACAGGAACGCCACCTTCGGCGCGGGCCCGTGCCCGGTCACGCCGCGCACCACGGCCGTCGACGCCTCACCGCGGGCGAGGGCGGCGAGCCCGGCGTCCAGGGCGGCCGCCGACCCGCCGACGACCACCGCCCGGTGTGCGAGGCGCGCGCGGCCCGTGTGCGCGGCCCGGCACAGGTCGGCCAGGGGCGGGTCGGCGTGGGCGGCCAGATGGGTGCGCCAGTGCCGGGCCAGGGTCGTCAGGGCGGTCGGCGTGTGGCCCGACAGGCACAGGGCGTGCACCGGCCGCGCGGGCGCGGGCTGCGCGGGGAGCGCGGGTTCGGGCGGGGACTCCAGGACCACGTGCGCGTTCGCGCCGCCGAACCCGAACGAGCTGACCGCGGCCCGCACCGGACCCTCGCCCGCGAGCGGCGTCGGGCGTGTCGGTACGTGAAGTCCCGCTCCGTCCCAGTCCAGTTGGCGGTTCGGCGTGTCGAGGTGGAGCGTCGGCGGCACCGCGCGGTCCCGTACGACGAGCGCCGCCTTGATCAGGCCCGCCACGCCCGCGGCCGCCTCCAGGTGCCCGATGTTCGTCTTGACCGAGCCGACCAGGCAGCGCGCGCCGTCCGGGCGGCCCATCCCGTACACGGCCGCGAGGCCCTCCCACTCGACGGGGTCGCCCAGCGGGGTCCCGGTGCCGTGCGCCTCGACGTAGTCGACCTCCTTGCCGCTCAACTCCGCCTGGGCGAGGGCCCGTTCGATCACCTCGCGCTGGGCCGAGCCCCGCGGCGCGGTGAGGCCGTTGCTGCGGCCGCCGTGGCCGGTGGCCGAGCCCTTGATGACGGCGTGCACGCGGTCGCCGTCGGCGAGCGCGGCGGACAGCGGCTTGAGCAGGACGAGGCCCGCGCCCTCACCGCGTACGTAGCCGCCCGCCGCGTCGTCGAAGGTGCGGCAGCGGCCGTCGGCGGACAGCATGCCGCCGTCCGCGAACGCCACCGAGAGGCCCGGCGTGAGCATCAGGTTCACGCCGCCCGCGAGCGCCAGGGAGCACTCGCCGCGGCGCAGCGCCGCGCACGCCAGGTGCACGGCCGTCAGGGACGACGAGCACGCCGTGTCCAGGGCCAGGCTCGGGCCGCGCAGGTCGAGGGCGTAGCTGAGCCGGTTGGCGGCGATGGCGTGCGCGTTGCCGGTGGCCCCGTGCACGTCGACGGTGTCCAGGCGGCCCATCTGCAGCTCGGCGTAGTCGTGGCTGCTGATCCCCGCGAACACGCCGGTGGCGCTGCCCGCGAGCGACGTCGGGTCGAGACCGGCGTCCTCCAGGGTCTGCCAGGCGACTTCGAGCAGGAGCCGCTGCTGCGGGTCCATGCGGACCGCCTCGCGCGCGGAGAGGCCGAAGAAGCGCGCGTCGAACTCCTCGACGCCGTCCACGAACCCGCCGTACGCGGGCGCGTCGACGCGCCGGGCGTCCCACCGCCCCTGCGGCACCTCGGTGATCGCGTCCCGGCCGTCCCGCAGGAGCCGCCCGTAGCTCTCCGGGTCGGGCGCGCCGGGGAAGCGGCAGCCGATGCCGATGACGGCGACGGGCTCGTGCGCGGGCCGGCCGTCGGGCGTGCCGTCGTCCTCGGGGGCGGCGGCCGGGGTGGTCGCGAGATGCGCGGCGATCGCGCGGATCGTGGGGTGGTCGAAGACGACGGACGCGGGGATCTCGCGGCCCGTGCGCGCGCCCAGCTCCCCGAGGACCGCCACGGCCTGCCTGGAGTCGAGGCCCAGGGACGCCAGCGGCTTCGTCGGGTCGACGGCCGCGGCGGGCAGGCCCAGGCGGTCCGCGACACGCGCGGTCAGCCACGCCTCGACGGTGTCGGACGCCCACGCCTCGCCGGCGGGCGCCCGGTCCGCGAGCAGGTCGACGAGGGTCGCGACACGGGGCCGTACGAGCAGGTCACCGACCGGCAGCACGATGCCGCAGCGCCGCTCCAGGTCCCGGACGACGGCGAGAAGGCGGGGATAGTCGAGCCCGAGCTCGGCGAAGGAGCGCTCCATGGCGCCGGTGGTATCGGTGGTTTCGTCGAGGTGGTCGCGCAGCACCTCCGCGACGGCGGCGGGCCCCAGTGCCCCGGGCGTGGCGGACCTCGCGGTGCCGGGGCCCGGCGGGCGGTTCTCCGGCGTGTCGCGGGCCACGCTCGCCGCCACGACCTTCAGGCCGAGCCCGAGGAAGTCCTTGCGGCAGGCCTGGCGCTGGATCTTGCCGCTGGTCGTCCGGTGGACCGTGGACCGCTTGAGCAGCACGACGGCGTGCGGCGCGACCTCGTGCTCCTCGGCGATCGCGGTGCGCAGCCGGGCGAGCAGCTCCGGCGCGTTGTCGGGGCGCCGCCCGTCGATCTCGTACGCGACCACCAGCTGCTCGGCCCCGTCGACCTCCACGGCGAACGCCGCGCCGCAGCCCGCGCGGACGGCCGGGTCGGCCCGCTCCACGGTGAGCTCGATGTCGTGCGGGTAGTGGTTGCGGCCCCGCACGATGACGACGTCCTTGGTGCGGCCGACCACGTGCAGCTGTCCGGCGCGCTCGAAGCCCAGGTCGCCGGTGCGCAGGTACGGCGTGTCGCCCTCGCCCGCGACGCGCGCGCGGAACGTCGCCTCGGTCGCGTCGGGCCGCCGCCAGTAGCCGCGCGCCACGCTGCCGCCCGCGATCCAGATCTCGCCGACGGTGCCCTCGCCGGTGACCCGGCGCCCGGTCGCGGCGTCCACGACCGCCACGTCGAGGCCGTCGACCGCGGGGCCGCACCCGACGACCCGGGTGACCCGGCCGCCGGTGGCCGCTGAGCCGGTGGCCGCTGCGGCGGCGGCCGGTGTGGCGGTGCCCGCGCCGAGCGCCGCCGCGTCGAACTCCCCGGTGACGGGTGCCTCGTCGGCGCGTACGCCCGTCACCATCAGGGTGGCCTCGGCGAGGCCGTAGCAGGGCAGGAGCGCCGCGCGCCGGAACCCGCACGGCGCGAACCGCTCCACGAACCGGTCGAGCGTGTCGGCGCGCACCGGCTCCGCGCCGTTCAGGGCGAGCCGCCAGTGGCTCAGGTCGAGCCCGGCGCGCTCCTCGTCGGTGATCCTGCGGACGCACGCCTCGAAGCCGAAGTTGGGGGCGACGCTGGTGGAAGCGCGCGTCTCGGACAGCGTCCGCAGCCACAGGAGGGGCTTGCGCACGAACGACATGGGCGCCATCAGATGCGCGGGGAACCCGCCGTACAGCGGCGACAGGATGCCGCCGATCAGGCCCATGTCGTGGTACGGCGGCAGCCACGACACCATCGCCGACGCGGTGTCGTGGGCCAGCCTGCGGTGGATGGAGGCGAGGTTGTGCAGCAGGTTGCCGTGGCTGACCATCACGCCCTTGGGCGCGGCCGTCGACCCGGAGGTGTACTGGAGGAACGCGAGGGCGTCACCGGTGACGTCCGGCTCGCGCCAGTCCCGCGCGTCGGGGCCGTCCGCCGCGTCGCGGCCGCCCGTCACCAGCCACCGCAGGCCGCCGAGCCCCAGCGCGGCGAGCTCGTCCTTGCGGCCGCCCGCGAACCGCGAAAGGCCGCCCGTGGTCAGCGCGTGCGTCGCCCGCGAGTCCCGCGCGATCGCCGCGAGCCGCGGCATGGTCTGGCCGAAGCGGCGGGTGTCCGGCGGATACGCGGGCACGGCGATGGCGCCCGCGTACAGGCAGCCGAGGAACCCGGCGAGGTAGTCGAGCCCCGGCGGATGCAGCAGCAGCACGGGCTCGCCGGCGACCCCCTCGGCCTGGAGCAGCGCGGCGACGCGCCGGGCGCGCAGGTCGAGCTCGGCGAAGGTCCACGCGTGCTCGCCCCTGCCGCT
Organism: Streptomyces sp. NPDC059003; assembly: GCF_042740445.1. Taxonomy (NCBI): domain Bacteria; kingdom Bacillati; phylum Actinomycetota; class Actinomycetes; order Kitasatosporales; family Streptomycetaceae; genus Streptomyces; species Streptomyces sp. NPDC059003. The sequence goes on from NZ_JBHYJH010000058.1 coordinate 15,080, forward strand.
CTCGGGGCCCTCGGGCCTTTCGGCGTCGTCGGTGCCGTCGGTGCCGTCGAGGAAGCGGTACGCGAGCGCGTCCGGCCGGTGGGCGGCGTGGTGGCGCAGCAGCGCGACCATGCTCTGCGGGGGCTGAGGGGTCTCGGTCGGGCCTTGGGTCATGTACGTCTCCGTCACTCGCCGGGCACGGCCCGCGGGGTTCGGGCGGGCGCGGGTGCCGTGCCGCCCAGGCGGTGGTAGTCGGTCTTGCCGTTGGCGTTGTGCGGCAGCTCGTCGAGGCAGGTGGCGGTGCGCGGCAGCATGTAGCGGGGCAGGTGCCGGGCGCAGTGCCGCTTGAGCTCGACGAGGCCGGGCCGCGGGGTGCGGCCGTTGAGCGTGAAGTACAGGGCGATCCCGGTCTCGCCGCCGCGGGTCTCGGCGACGACGGCGGCCTGCGCGATGCCGGGGTGGCGCAGGACCGCCGCCTCGACCTCGCCCAGCTCCACGCGGTATCCGGCGAGCTTGACCATGCGGTCCTTGCGGCCGCGGTAGACCAGGCTCGCGCCCTCGTACCGGACCAGGTCGCCGGTGGCGTGGCGGCCTTGACGGTGCCCCGCCGACGCGGGCTCCGACTCCCGGCGCCAGTACCCGGGCGTCACGCAGTCGCCCTCGACGACGAGTTCACCGAACGCGTCGGGCCCTTCGACGACACGGCCCGCGTCGTCCACGACGGACACCCGGGCGCCGGGCAGCGGCGTGCCGATCGGCACCGGCTCGTGCCGGGACAGGTCGGCGAGGCGGACGCGGTGGTACGTGCAGACGTTGGTCTCGGTCGGCCCGTACAGGTTGTAGAGGTCCACGTCGCCGGGCAACAGGGCGGCGAGGGAGCGCAGTTGGGCGATCGGGAACACCTCGCCCGCGAACAGGACGTACCGCAGGCCGCGTACGGTGTCGGCGGTGAGCGCCCCCGACACGGTGAGCAGGTGCAGGACCGACGGCACCGAGTACCAGACGCTGACGCCGTGCTCGCGGATGCCCGCGGCGAGCGCGCCCACGTCGCGGGCCTGCTCGTCCGGCACGATCCACACGGCCGCGCCCACCGACAGGGCGGTGAACAGGTCGAAGGTCGACAGGTCGAAGTTGAACGACGCGTGGCCCGCGAACACGTCGTCGGGGCCGACCGCCAGCTCGTCGCGGGCCCAGCGGATGAACGCCGCGAGGTTCCGGTAGGTGATCCGCACCCCCTTGGGCGTGCCGGTCGAGCCGGAGGTGTAGAGGATCGCGGCCAGGTCGTCGCGCTCGAGCGGGGGCAGCAGGACGACGTGCCCGGCGGCGGACGCGGTGAAGGAGGCCCAGTCGTGCGGGGGCGCGGCGGGCGCCGCGCCGTCGTGGGCCGTGGGCTCCTCGTCCGCGGGTTCCTCGTCCGCGACCACCACGGCCCGTACGGAGGACGGCAGTTGACTGCCCTTGAGCAGTGCCAGATGGCGGCGGTCCGTGAACAGGACGACCGGCTCGGCGTCCGCGAGGATCGTCGTCACGCGGGCCACCGGCTGCCCGCCGTCCAGCGGCACGTACGCGCAGCCCGCGTGCAGCGTGGCGAGGATCGCCTCGGCGTAGCGCGGCTGTTTGTCCATCCAGATCGCGACCCGGTCGCCGACCTCGGCACCGAGCCCGAGCAGGCCGGACGCGAGGCCCGCGACGTGCGCCGCGAGCTCGCCGTACGTACGCGGCGACGGGCCCACGAAGGCGGGCCGCGCGGCCTGTTCGGAGGATTGCGGCCACGGCTTGCGGATCAGGGTGACGTCGGAGAGGCCGGTGTGGGGCGGAGCTTCGGTACGGGCCGTCGGGCCGGTGTGGGTGGTCATCGCGCTCACCCCGCCGACGGCAGGACGCCGGTCTCGCGGGCGGCCTCCACGAAGATGCCCGCCGCGGTCTCCAGGTCGTCGCGCGTGTGCTCGCACGTGACGCTGACCCGCAGGCGCGCGTCGCCGAGCGGCACGCCGGGGAACACCACCGTCTGGCAGAACAGGCCGCGGGCCCGCACGGCCCGGCCCATCTCGAGTGCCTTGCGCTCGTCGCCGATGACGAGCGGCAGGATGGCGCTCTCCGTGTTCTCCAGGTCGAAGCCCGCGTCGACGAGCTGCCGGTGCAGGAAGCGGATGTTGGACCAGAGTCGGGCGACGCGCTGCGGCTCCGCCTCGATGACGTCCAGCGACGCGATGAGGCCGGCGGCGACGCCCGCGGGGATGTTGGCGGCGAAGACGTAGGAGTTGGCGTAGAAGCGCAGGTACTCGACGACGTCCTCCTCGCCGACGACGAAGCCGCCCATGCCGGCGAGGGTCTTGCTCATCGTGCCGAGCTCCAGGTCGACCTCGCCCTTGAGGCCGAAGTGCTCGGCGGTGCCCGTGCCGCGCTCGCCGAGCACGCCCGTCGCGTGGGCGTCGTCGACCATGACGCGGGCGCCGTACTCCTTGCCGAGCCGGACGATCTCCGGCAGGTCGCAGAGGTCGCCGTGCATGCTGAACACGCCGTCGGCAACGATGAGTCTGCCCGCTGACGCGTCGTCGCAGCGCTTGAGGATGCGCTCCAGGTCCGCCATGTCGTTGTGCTGGTAGATCTTGCGGACGCCGCCGGAGAGCCGGGCGCCGTCCACGATGCTCATGTGGTTGAGCTTGTCGACGACGAGCGTGTCGTAGCTCTTCACGAGCGCCGAGATCGTGCCGAGGTTCGCCGCGTACCCGCCGGGGTAGACGATGCACGCCGGGCGGCCCTTGAACGCGGCCAGGCGCCGCTCCAGCTCCTTGTGCAGCATGTTCGTGCCGCCGATGAAGCGCGATCCGGTGTGCGTCGCGCCGAACGTCCTGGTGGCGTCGCAGACGGCCTCGATCACCTTCGGGTGGTTGGCGAGCCCCAGGTAGTTGTTGGAGGCGAACATCAGGAACTCGCGCGTGCGGCCGGTGAGTTCGTCGAGGATCCGCGCCCGGTTGCCGCACCGGGAGTGCAGCGGCATGCCGTACCAGTAGAGGTGCGCGGCCTCGCGCCCGCGCAGGTACGAGCGGAAGCTGCGGGTCTTGGCGAACAGGTCGGCGTCGCGCTCCTCCACGAAGTCCTTCATGGAGCGGCCGTCCCAGCCGGGCGTGCCGTTCGCCGGGGGCGTGCCGTCCTCGACGGGCGCCTCGGCGGGCGTGCCGTCCTTGGTGGGCGTGCCGTCCTCGTGGAACGGGCGGAGTTCGGCGATCAGGGCGCGCAGCGTCGGCGCCGTCACCGTGCCCGCGAGATTGTCGGGCAGGCCGAGCGCGCGGGCGCAGTCGGCGACGATCGACACGAGGACCACCGAGTCGACGCCGAGCTCGCCCTCGAAGTCGGCGTCCAGGGGGAGCTGTTCGCGCGCGTACTGGGTGTGGCGCATGGCCGCGCCGACGACGGCCTCGACGAGCGGGTCGCCGGGGGCCGGGTCGCCGGGGGCTGGATCGCCGGGGGCTGGATCGGAGACACGGACAGGGGCGGGGGCCGGGGGCGGGGCGTCCGCGAGGGCCCGCTCGACCGCGTCGACCAGCTCGCCGATCGTCGTGAGCCCTGCGGGCAGCGCCGCGTCGAGCGCGAAGCGCTCCCGCACGGTCGCCAGGATGGACTCGAAGATGACGGAGTCGATGCCGAGTTCGGCCTCGAAGTGGCTGTCGGGCAGCAGGTACGACTCGTCGTACAGCGTCCGTGAGGCCACGATGTCCACGATCCGGCGGTGGACGGTGCCGTCCGCGATGTCGGTCATCGCACGCTCTCCCCTTCGGCGGCTTCCTTGACGGCTGCCGCTGCCCGCAGCCGTTCGACGAGTGCGGCGATGGCGTCGACGGTCCGGAAGTTCGCCGGGGAGATCTCCTGGAGGGGAACGGTGACGCGGAAGTCGCTCTGCAGGTAGTGCACGAGGTCGAAGATCCCGGCCGAGTCGATGATGTTCAGCTCGGCGATGGGCAGGTGGGCGTCGAGCCCCTCGGCGTCGCCGTCGAGCCAGACGTCGGCGATGTAGTTGATGATCGACTGCTCGGTGCTCATGGGCGGCTCTCCAACAGGCCCTGGCTCTCGATGAGCTCGGCGACCGACGCGACGGTGTCGCCGGGCGACGCCGCGTCCTCCGCGACGTCGACCTCGAACTCGGACTTGATGACCAGCAACAGCTCGACGAGGAACAGCGAGTCCATGTCGAGGTCCTCGAACTTGGTGTCGGGACCGATCTCCGCGCGGTCCACCTCGAAACGGTCGACGAGGAGGTCGACCAGCCTGTCGTACGTCGCGCTCATGTGGTTCTCCTGCTCTCTCGGGCTCTCTCGGGCTCGGGACCCCCGGGCCGGGGCTCGGGACACGGGGCTCGGGGCTCCTCAGGTGCGGTCGAGCCGTGGCCAGGTCAGCACCGTCGACCCCCAGGTGAGCCCGCCGCCGAACGCGGTGAGCAGCACGCGGCCGCCCGCGGTCAGGACGCCGTCGGCGTGCGCCTGGTCGAGGGCGAGCGGGATGGAGGCCGCGGCGGTGTTGCCGACGTCGGCGATGTTGCTGAAGCAGCGCTTGCGGTCCACGCCGACCTCGTCGGCCACGTGGTGGGTGATCCGCAGGTTGGCCTGGTGGCCGACGAGGTGGTCGACGTCGTCGGGCCGCCACCCGGCCCGGTCGAGCACGGCACGCGCCGACGCGGACATCCGCAGGACCGCGTGCCGGAACACCTCCTTGCCGTCCATCGCGAAGTACCGGTCGGTGTCCCGCGGCGCGACACCGGAGAGACGCTGCCGCGAGCCGCCCGCGGCCACCGTGATCAGGTCCTCGCGACCGCCGTCGCTGCCCAGGTCGAAGGGGCCGAGCGCGCCCGGCTCGGCCGGGTCGCCCGCCCGCAGCACCACCGCGCCCGCGCCGTCACCGAAGATCACCGACGTGGAGCGGTCGTCGGGGTTCAGGAGCGTCGAGAAGGTCTCGGCGCCGATCACCAGGACGCGCTGTGCCGCGCCGGCGGCGATGAGTCCGGCGGCGCTGGCGAGCGCGTACACGAAGCCCGTGCACACCGCGGACACGTCGTACGCGGCGACTCCCGTCAGGCCGAGCCGCGCCGCCACCGCGGGCGCCGTCGCGGGACACGGCCGGTCGGGTGTGGTGGTGGCGAGAAGGACGGCGTCCACGTCGGGGCTGCCCGAGGACTTCAGGGCCTTGGCGCCCGCGCCGACGGCCAGGTCGGACGTGGCGGTGCCCGGCGGGGCGAAGTAGCGCTGCCGGATGCCGGTGCGCGAGCGGATCCAGGCGTCGGAGCTGTCGAGCCGCGCGGCGAGCTCGTCGTTGGTGACGGCGGTCGGCGGCAGGCAGCCGCCGACTCCGGCGAGGACCGCGGCCCGTGGCAGTGGCGGCTGGCTCGGTGGGGGTGCGGTCACGCGGGCTCCTCGGTCTCGTCAGTCCCGCCCGCTGCGCGGACGGCAGGACGTTGGTGCGCACACCGAGTCTCGCGGGCCGCCCTGACGGGACGCGGTCACGCACGCTGACGTCTCGCTGACGGGGCGCTGATCGGGGTGGGGTGGGGGCGGGTTGGGAGTGTTGGGGGGTGCGGGGGTGGCTCGGGCGGTTCGGGGGCGGGTGGGGGCGGGTGGGGGGGGCGTTGAGTGTGTGGGGTGGCTTGGGGGGCGTGGGGGTGGCTGGGGATCGTTGGGCGTCCGGGGTCGGCCTGGGCCGTCCGGGGTGGCCAGGGTCCGCAGAGCGTCCGGGGTGGCCAGGGTTCGCCAACCGTCTGGGACTGTGCTGGGCCCTCCGGGCGCGGCAGGGGACGCCGAGTGAACGGGACCGGCAGGGGCCGCCGAGTGTCCGGGACCGGGTGGGAGCGCCGAGCGTCCGGGGTCGCCAAAGCCCCGCCGCATTCGGGACAGCCAGGGCCCACCGAGCCCCAGGACTGCCGAGCGTCCGGGACTGGGAGGGACCACCGAGTGTCCCGGGTTGCCGGGGCGTTGCCGACCGTCTGGGACCGGCAGGGGCCGCCGAGTGTCCGGGACGGGGAGGGAGCGCCGAGCGTCGGGGGTCGCCAAAGCCCCGCCGCATCTGGGACGGCTAGGGCTCGCCGACCCTCAGGACTGCCGAGCGTCCGGGACTGGGAGGGACCACCGAGTGTCCGGGGTTGCCGGGGCGCTGCCGACCGTCTGGGACCGGCAGAGGCCGTGCCGTCCGCTCGGGGCCGCTGGGGCGCCGCCGACCGTCCGGGGTGGCCATGGTTCGCTCACGGTTCGGGACCGGCAGGGTCCGCCGTGCGTCCCGGATCGTCGGGGCGCTGCCGAGTGACCTGGAGCGCCAGGGCCCCGCCGAACATCTGAGGTGGCCAGGGGGGCCGTCCATCCGGGACCAGCAAGGACTGCCGACCGGCACGGACTGGCAGGGACGCCGGTCGTCCGGGCCCCGCCAAGTCCCGCCTCTGTTCGGGCCTCGGCAAGCTCCGCTCCTGTTCGGGCCCCGCCAAGTCCCGCCTCTGTCCGGGCCCCGGCAAGCCCCGCCCCGTCCGCGACCCGCCGCCCGTCCCCGCCCCGTCCGCGACCTGCCGCCCGTCCACGCCCCGCCGGGACCCGCCGACCGTCCACGCCCCGCCAGGAACCGCCCGGGCCCCCGCCCGGAGCACCCACGCACCCACGCGGTCGCGCGGTCAGCCATCGGTCAGCGTCCTGCGCGGTGGCCGGTCAGGAGTGCACCGCAGACTCGACCCCAAGCGACCGAGAGGTGGGGCGCATCCCATGAGCGTGATGTACGGCAGGCCGGCCGCCGTCCCGGTGCCGGTGTCATGACGGCGCGTACACCCGGCGACCGCCCGAGCCCCCAGCCCGGAACCCGCATCGGCCCTCGTACGGGCGCCGACACGGGCGCCCACACCGGCACCCGTACCCGCGTCGGCGCCGACACCGGCGCCCCCTCCGCACGCCCTGCCCCCTCCGTAACTTCCGCACCTGCCCCGGCACCCACCCCACCCCCACCCCCACCCCCCATAGCCGTCACCGGCATCGGCCTCGTCACCGCCGCCGGCATCGGCGTGGACGCCACCTGGGCGGGCGTGTGCCGCGGGGAGTCCGCCGCGGCCACGGACCCGGGGCTCGCGGGGCTGCCCGTGGACATCTCCTGCACCGTGCCGGGGTTCTCGCCCCGTCACCACGTGGGCAGGCGCAGCGCGTTGACGCAGGACCGGTTCATCCAGCTGTCCGTCGCCGCCGCGCGAGAAGCCGTCGCCGACAGCGGGCTCGACCCGCGCACGTGGGACGGCGCACGCGTCGGCGTCGTCGTCGGCTGCGGCCTCGGCGGGGTCGCGACCTGGGAGGCGCAGCACCGGCGCATGCTCGGCGACGGACCCACGTCGGTGTCGGCGCTGCTCATCCCCATGCTCGTACCGAACATGGTCGCCGGACACCTGGCCATGGACCTGCGCGCCACCGGACCCAACTTCGTGACCGCGACGGCCTGCGCCTCCGGAGCCACCGCGATCGGCACCGCGCTGCAGCTGCTGCGCGACGGCAGCTGCGACGTGGTGGTCGCCGGAGGCGGCGAGGCCGGGGTGACCCCGCTGATGGTGACCGGCTTCGCGCAGATGGGCGCGCTGTCGCGGCGCTGCGACGAACCGGCCGCCGCGTCCCGGCCCTTCGACCGGGACCGGGACGGCTTCGTCATCGGCGAGGGCAGCGGCATGCTCGTCCTGGAGCGGGCCGCGGACGCCCGCGCGCGCGGCGCCGCCGTACGGGCCCGGATCGCCGGGTACGGGGCGTCGGCCGACGCCCACCACCTGACGGCACCGGACCCCCAGGGCACCGGCGTCCTGCTCGCCCTGCGCACGGCCCTCGCCCGCGCGGGCGTCATGCCGGACGAGGTCGACCACGTCAACGCGCACGGCACGTCGACGCCGCTCAACGACGCCGCGGAGGCCGCCGTGCTGCGCAAGTTCCTCGGCGAGGGCGCCGCGGTCACCTCCACGAAGGGCGTGCTCGGCCACACCCTGGGCGCGGCCGGCGCGATCGAGGCCGCCCTGACCGTGCTCGCCGTCCAGCACGGCACGGTCCCGCCGACCGCCAACCTGCGCCACCAGGACCCCGACGTCGAGCTCGACGTCGTCACCGGCGCCCCGCGCGAGCGGCCCCTGGAGGTCGCGGTCAGCAACTCCTTCGGCTTCGGCGGCCAGAACGCCGTCCTGGTGGTGACGTCCGCGTGAGGCGGGGAGACGCGTCGTGCGACGACCGGAAACAGCCGGGCGCCCCGGCCCCGGCGGCGGCAGACTCGGACCCGTGTCCGGCAGGGATCTGCTGCTCCAGCGCACCCTCGGCGTCCTCTACGTCCTCGCGGGGCTCGCCAAGTTCTTCCCGCGGATCGAGTCGGTCGAGGACCGCCTCGACGAGGCCGCCGACGCCAACGACGGCATCGCCGTCCTCGGCCCGCTCAGCGCACGGCTCGCCGACCACCCGGGCGCCGTCGCCGCCCTCGTCGCCGTGGCGATGGCGGCGAGCGGAGCCGTCCTGGTGGCGAACCGCGGCCGGCGCCTGGTCGTCGCCGCCCTGTGGGCCCAACTGGCCCTGCTCGGCTGCTTCGTGGCCTTCCTCGTCACCAGCGTTCCGCAGATCCTCCTCTTCGACGCCGCGTTCTTCGCCGCGGGCGTCCGTCTCCTCCGCGCCCACCGCGCCCGTCGCGCCGACCGCGCCCCCCGCACCCGCCGGATACGAGAGTGAGGGCACCCCATGACCTTCACGGTCCCGCACGCCGAACTCGCGCAGCTGGAAGGGCGCGTACGGCACGCGCTGCGCACCGCCGACGACAGCGCACTCGACGTGCTCGGCTACGGCGAGATCACCCTCGTGCTGCGCCTGCGCACCGCCGAAGGGTCCTTCGCCTGCAAACGCCTCCCCGCGTTCCCCGACGGGCACCGCTTCGACCGCTACCGCGCCTCGCTCGACGAGTATCTGCGCCGACTCACCGACCGCGGCCTGACCGTCGCGCCCACCGAGGTGTGGCACACCCGCGGGCCCGGCGGGCGGATCACGGCGTACTGCGTGCAGCGCGAACTGCCGCCGGAGCGCCTGTGCTCACGGCTCCTGCACACCCAGGACGAGACCTGGGCGAAGAACTTCTTCGTCCGCTTCCTCGACCGCGTCGAGGCCGCCGTCGACCCCGCGCTCGGCCTCGACGCCCAGGCCTCCAACTGGATCGACACCGACGGCGAGCTGACCTATCTGGACGTCACCACGCCGCTCATGCGCGACGCACAAGGGCGCGAACGCCTCGACGTACGGCTCTTCTTCACCTCGCTGCCGTGGATCCTGCGCGACGCCGTGCGCCTCTCCATGGCCAAGTCGATCTTCGACAAGTTCTACGGGACCCGCGGCGTGCTGCTCGACTTCCTCGGCAACCTCCACAAGGAGCGCCTGGACGCGCTGGTCCCGGCGTTCCTCGAAGAGGCCAACGCCCGCCTCGCGCACCCGCTCACGGCCGGTGAGGTCGCCGCGTACTACCGCGCCGACGCGCGGATGTGGGAGCTGATCCAGCGCCTGCGCGCCGCCGACCGCTTCTGGCACCGCAAGGTCAGACGCCGTACGTATCCGTTCCTGCTGCCGCCGCCCGTGGACCGCTGAGGCGATGGGCCTCCTCGTACGTGTCCCCGCGCCCGGACTCGACGACAGCGTCACGCTCGATCCGGCGTGTCCCCTGCGCGTCAGCCACGTGCGCGGCCCGCTGACGCTCGCCGTCGTGTCGATCGCGTGGGTGCGCGCGCGGGGCGAGGCGGGCCGCGCCGCGCTCCAGGCCCGGCACCTCACCGCCGAGGAGCGCGCCCGCGCCGCCGAACTGCCCGTGCCCAAGCGGCGCGTGGAGTGGATGGCCGGGCGGCTCGCCGTGAAGCACGGCGTCAGCGCGTATCTGCGGCGGCACGGCGGCGGGTGCGTGCGCACGCGGGACGTCAGCGTGGGTACGGTGGCGCGCGGCATCCGCGCGGGGAAGCCCACCGTCGACGGGCCCGTGGAGGTGGGTCTCACGCACTCGGGCGATCTGGCCGTCGCCGTCTGCGGGCCGCGTGCCGTCGGCATCGACCTGGAGCGCACCCGCCAAGTACCGCGCCCGCTCGCGGAGTTGCTGACCCATGTGCCACGTCGCTGCCCTGTCCTCGACACCATGCCGCTGTCGCTGCGCTGGGCGTGCAAGGAGGCCGTGCTCAAGCACCTCGGCTTCGGCCTGCGCGTCGACACACGCGAGGTCGAGCTCACCGCCTGGCGCCCCGACGGCCGCTTCTCCTGGCGCCCGGGCCCCGACCTGCGCCGCCACGCCCCGACCCCGTCCACCACCCACCTGGACAGCTGGGCCCGCGAGGTCAACGGCTACTCCCTGGCCCTCGTGTGGAGCTGACCGCGCCGCGCGGACGGGGCCGCACTGTGCCGACCGGGCCGTACAGCCGCCGCGAAGCTGAGGAGACCACCACCATGCCCCCCGACCACCAGCCACCGCCCCCCACCCCCACGCCGCCCCCGCCTGCACCACCACGCCCCGCTGCCCCCCGAGCCCTCTTCGCGGCCGCCCTCCGCGAGGCCGTGCGGGTTGCCGCACTCGCTCCCTCGTCGCACAACTGCCAGCCCTGGGGCGTGGTCTGGGCCGAGGGGGGCGGTGCGCGGGACGCGGTTGCGGGGGTCGTGGGCGGGGGTGATGATCCGGCGGCCGTGTATCTGGTGCTTGCTCTCGACGAGGGGCGCAGTCTGCGGGCGTTGGCCGCGCATCAGGTGGAGATGCTGGTCAGCTGCGGGGCGTACGGGCAGCTGCTGCTGCGGGCCCTGGCCGCGCAAGGGTGGCGGGCCGGTGCCCCGAGGTTCGCCGAAGGGGGACTGGCCGACGCAGCGTGGCCGTGGCCGGGCGCCCGGCCCGCCGACTGGCCGCGCTCCTGGACCCCGCTGTGTGCGATCCGGCTGCACCAAGGGCCGCCCCCCGGCCCCGACGGCCTGCGAGCCCTGCGCACCACCGCCGAGGCCCGCCGCACCAACCGCGCGCCCTACCGCCCCGGCGCCGTCGAACCGTCGCTCCTGGACGGCCTGTTGGAACAGGGCGGCACCGGCCTCGCGCACGGCGCGGACGTGCGCGTACGGCACCTGACCTCGGGGGCCGACCGCGCGGCCGTCGCCGACTTCGTGGCCCGGCACGCCGGACGTGACTTCAGTCACCGCGCGGCCTGGCGCGAGACCCACTCGTACCTGCGGTTCAGCGAGGCCGAAGTCGCCGCCCGCGGTGACGGGTTCACCCTGAGCCAGCTGTTCGGGCCGCTGTCGTGGCCGCAGGAGCGGGCCCGGCGGATCGCCTTCGCGCCCCTGACGATGCGGCTGCTGCGGCACGTCGGCTACCCCGGCCTCCTCGCCCGACAGCTCGCGCACCTCGTACGCCCGACCCCCGCCCTCACCGTCATGAGCTTCGCCGGCCCGCGCCCCTCGCGCGCCGACGCCGTCAAGGGCGGTGCGCGACTGGCTGATTACTGGCTGTGTGCGACCGAGGTGGGGCTGGCCCTGCACCCCGTGAGCGCCGTGCTCCAGCACGAGGATCCGCGGACCGCTCTGGAGGACAGGCTCCGGATTCCCGGGCGCGCGTTCTTCCTGAGCCGTCTCGGCCATCCGGCCACCGAGTTCCCGCGCTCGCCCCGCCGCCCCGCCGACGCGCCCCTGCGGACGATCTGAGTTTCGGGTTCGCGTCGTTTCGAGCCATCTTCATGCTTCTTCCAATAACCCTCGCCCAGAAGCCAGTTGCGCCCACATACTGTTGCAGTGCGGACTGAATATTCCGCCCCCATGTGCCTGCCCCGATACCGGAGAGGAGGGGAGCGAAGAGCAGGGGAGGGGAGGCGCCCCGGGGAAAGACGCAGAATCGAACAGTAGACGGATCCATGCGATGACGGGCAGCAGCGACGAGGGGTACCCGAAGACACATGGTCGTGTCATTAAAAAGGGGGCGGCGAGATGGGGAACTGCTGCAAGGGGCACCTTACGGAAGTCACCGCGAGGCCAGGGAGGCCGGACCGCCCGGGCGTGATGCCGTGACATCAGGCGCGGTCGGGTCCCAGCGGCGCGGCGGACCGCGCCCGGACGAGATGCGGTGAGACATGAAGATCCGCGTCCTGGTGTGCTGTGACGAGTCGATCATGTCCGCCGCGATGCGCGCGCTGCTCGACCAGCAGCCCGACATCGAGGTCATGGGCTTCACCACCGGCCGCGAATCCGCGGCGGCCGTCGCCGAGCTCGCGCCCCACGTCATGATCGTGGTGGCGCCCGCACTCGGCTTCGAGGACAAGCGTGAGCTCGCGGAACTCGCGGCGCTCACGAAAATCGTCCTGATCGCCAAGGGCGAGTCCGCGCACCGCTCCGTCGAGGCCCTGTGCGTCGGCGTCAGAGCGGTCCTGGCCACGGACTCCTCCGCGGACGACCTGATCCATGTGCTGAGGACGGTCAGCGCGGGCGCCACGATGGTGATGCCCGCCGCCGCCCGGCGCAGCCTGGAGCACCTGCCGGAGGCCGCGCGCCGCACCACGCGCATGGCCGCGGAGCTCACCCCGCGCGAGTCCGAGGTGATCGTCCTGCTCGCGCAGGGCAAGTCCAACGCGGAAGTCGCCGAGAAACTCTCGGTGTCCATGGCGACCGTGAGATCCCATGTCCACCATGTGCTCCGAAAGTTGGGTGTGGGCACACGCGCCCAAGCCGTAGCCATTGCCTATGAGACCGGTTTGATGGCGACAATAGGACGGGCCACTGAATTCCGTGGCCAAGACGGATGAACAAACAAGGGTGAACGAACAAGGGCGAGCGGACAAGGGCGGCCCCGGTGGGTTGAATCGTATTCACCGGCCGTCCTTGTTTCCGGTGTTGTTTCCGGTGTTGTTTCCGGTGTTTCGAGGCCGTTAAGTCCTCAGGCCCGGTATCCGTCACCCACGCGTTCCCCGGTCAACTCGGCCACCACCGAGGCCATCTTCTCGAAATCCGCGACCAGTTGCCGGAACGTTTCGGAGCGCATATCGCGCTCGAAGGCCGCCCGCCCGGTCACCTCGATGATCTCGAAGTACTCGGCGTACTCGGCATGCGCGACCGGCTCGCCCTCGGCCCCCGTGACGCGCTGCACGCCGAAGGACACGACGGCGGGCAGCCGTGGACAGGCCGCGTAGTCGACCTCCCGCACCCAGGACTCGAAGCGCTCCGGGTCCACGCCGTCGTGCAGCCGGATGCGGTGAACGATGATCTCCATATGACGTCCCGTCGGTTCAGCGGCGGGCACCCGCGCGGCGGCCGCCGCCCAGGCCCAGCGCGCGAGCGATGTTGTTCCGCTGGATCTCGTTGGTGCCGGAGAAGATGCGCGCCGGCAGCGCGTCCCGCAGCAGCGTCTCGGCCTCGCCGCCCAACACGCCCAGGGCGCCCCGCAGTTGGACCGCGTCGAGCCCGATCCGTACGGCCGCCTCGCTCACCGCGAGCTTCGCGAGGGCGGGCCCGACCTCGTCCTCGCTGCCCCGGTCGAGGCCCCACGCGGCCTTGTACAGGAGCAGCCGCGCCGACTCCAGGGCGAGCGTCATGTCGACGATCCGATGGCTCACGGCCTGGAACCCGCCGATCGGCACCCCGAACTGCTCGCGCTGTCCCGCGTACGCGACCGTGGAGTCGAGCACGCGCCGCATCGCGCCGAGATAGGCCGCGAACAGACAGGTGCGCTCCCACTTCATGGACGCCGCGAACACACTGGCCCCCGCGCCCTCCGCGCCGAGCAGCTGCCGGGCCGGCACCACGCACCCGTCGAGCCGCACGTCGGCCGTCGGCGAGCCGCGCAGCCCCACCTTGTCGTACGCGGGACCCACCGTGAGCCCCGGCGTGCCCGCCTCCACGACGAACGCGGACAGGCCGAAGAACCCGCCGCCCGGAGCCGTCACCGCCTGCACCACGAACACGTCGGCGACCGGCGCGTTCGTGGTGAACGCCTTGGCGCCGTCGAGGACGTAGTGGTCGCCGACCCGCTCCGCGCGCGTGCGCAGCGCGAGCGTGTCGGAACCGGCCTCAGGCTCCGTGATGCCGTGCGCCGCGATCCGCTCGCCCGAGCACAGCGCGGGCAGCCAGCGCCGCTTCTGCTCCTCGGTGCCGAACTCGACGAACGGTGTCACGGCCGCGAACAGGTGCGCCGCCACGGAGAACGCGAACCCCGTGTCCGGCGAGCCGTACCCGAGCGCCTCCATGACGGCCGCGGCCGTCACCGCGTCGAGCCCGCTGCCGCCGTAGGCCTCCGGCACGACGCTGCCGACCAGGCCCTGCTTGCCCGCGAGCTGCCAGCGCCGCCGGAACTCGGCCTGGTCCAGGGCCCCGTCCACGAGCGGCACGTCGCCGAGCTCGCGCCGGGCGAACCGCTCGACGGTCAGCCGCATCTCCTCGGTGTCGGCGTCGAAGGCGAAGTTCAGCGAGTTCAACGAGTTCGTGGGGTTCGTGGTGCTGGTGGGGTTCGCGGGGTTCATCGCGGCGCGGAGCCTTCCTCTCGGTCCTGCACGTTCCGTACGTCCGATACATCCCGCTCGTCCTGCCGGTGTTCCTCGACGAGCACGTGGTAGTTGATGCCGCCGGTGCCGAACGAGCTGACGGCGGCGCGCCGCGGCCTGCCCGGGGGTGCGGGCCAGGGCTCGGGGCGGGTGGTGATCTCGGCCGGGATGGCGGCGAGGTCGAGCGCCGGATTCAGCGTCCGGAGGAGGGCGTTGGGCGGCAGCGTGCCCGCCCGCAGGGCGAGCAGCGTGCGCAGCAGGCCCGCGCTGCCCGCCGCCGCGAAGGTGTGCCCGAAGAACGACTTCGCCGAGCCGATGCGCAGCGGCCGCGCCCGCGGCCCGCCCGCGTACAGGCGGCCCGCCGCGGCGATCTCGACCCGGTCGCCGACCTTGGTGCCGGTGCCGTGCGCCTCCAGGTAGTCCACGGTGCAGGGCTCGAAGTCGACCTGGGCGAAGGCGCGTTGCATGGCCCGCACCTGACCCGCCACGTCCGGCGCGATCAGCGACTTGGCGTCGTTGGACGCGCCGATCGCGCGGATCACGCCGTGCACCGTGTCGCCGTCGCGCAGCGCGTCGTCGTACCGCTTGAGCAGGAACAGGCCGCAGCCGTCGCCCGGCGTGAAGCCGTCGGCGGCCGCGTCGAACGGCGCGTTCCTGCTGTGCGAGAGCAGGCCGAGCGCCGAGCAGAGCACCATGTCCCTGGTGGTGCAGGCGAGTTCGACGCCGCCTGCGACGGCGAAGTCCGCGGCGCCCGAGCGCAGCGCGCCGACGGCGACGTCCAGGGCGGCGAGGGAGGACGCGCAGGCCGCCTCCACCGCGACCGGCACCGCGTCGAGGCCGTACTCGTTGGCGAGCAGCGCGGCGACGCCGCTGGCGAGACAGCCGTCGAGGAGCGCGGGCGAGAGCTCGGTGTCGCCCCGTGCGGTGCGCTCGCGCAGCCGCTCCAGGAGCTTCTTCTTGCGCAGCGCCGAGAGCCCGTCGAGCGCCGCGAGCGAGGCGACCGTGTCGTCGAGCCCCTGGAGGACGAGCTCCGTGTGCGCGCGCCGCTCCCTGGTCAGGCCCAGCGTGCTGCCGACCGCGACGATGCCGTGCCCGGTGGGCAAGCGGTGCCCCGCGAACAGCTCGGCGGACACGTCGAGCGCGAGCCGCTGCGCGCCGTCCATCGCCGCGTACCGCAGTGGCAGGACCGGCAGGTCGTCCGGCGGCTCGTCGGGCACCGGGACGTGGCCGCCCTGGTCGGTGTAGGTGTGGGTGAGGCTGAGCGCGCCGGGGGAGTGGTAGAGGTCCCGGTCGAGCACGGACTCCGGTACGGGGCCGATGCGGGTGCGGCCGGAGCGGACGGCGCGCCAGAAGGCCGCGGCGTCCGGCGCCCCGGCGAACCGGCCGCCGAGCCCGACGACGGCGACCGGCACGGCCCGCGCGGCGACGGCCCACGCACCGCCACGGGCCCGCGGGCGCGCGGAGCCGGACGCGGGCCGGTCACGCTCTCCGCGCCGGGACCGGTCGCGCACGGGGAGTACGGGCCGACCGCGCTCATCGGTTACGGCTCGGCCGCGCTCATCGGCTACGGGCCGGGCACGCTCATTGCGCCGCGACCGGTCGGGAACGGCGAGTTCGGACTGGCCACGCTTGTCGACTACGGGCGGGACGTGCCCTTCGGTCGTGGATGGAGTGCGCCCTTCGACCACGGGTGGGGTGTGTTCCTCGGTCACGGGCGGGGTGTGCCCTTCGACCACGGGTGGGGCGTGTCCCTCGGTCACGGGCGGGGTGTGCCCTTCGACCACGGGTGGGGCGTGTCCCTCGGTCACGGGCCGGGCGTGTCCTGCGAAGACGGACCGGGGGTGTCCTTCGACCACGGGTGGGGCGTGCCCCTCCGCCACGGGCCGAGCGCGCCCCTCGGTCACGGACAGGCCGTGCCCCTCGGCCACAGCCCGTGCGTGCCCGCCGGTCACAGCCCGTGCGTGCCCGCCGGTCACAGCCCGTGCGTGCCCGCCGGTCACGGACCGTGCGTGCCCGTCGGGCACAGGCCCAGGCCCGCCGTCCTCGTCGAGTTCCGGCCGGGCGTGTTCTTCGAGTACGAGATGACAGAACGTGCCCGTGAGGGACGCCCCGTGGATCACGGCTCGCCGTGGCACCTGGCCCTCGCCGGGCACCCGCCACTCCTCATCCGCCTGAGCCCGCCGGAACGGCGTCCCGTCGGGCCGCCCCGCCCCGCCGTCGGCGTCCGGCGCCGGAAACCGGCGCCGGTGGAGCGCGAGCACGACCCTGCCGAGCCCGGCGAGCCCCGCGTACGCGAAGGCGCGCCCGGCGCCGCCGCCCAGGACCACGGACCCGGGCGCGCGGCCCGCGTACAGCCGCGTCAGGGCCTCGAGCTCGGCGGCGGCCTCGCGCTCGACGCCGGAGCCCGCCCGCTCGACGTACTGAATGCCGTCGACGTCGACCCCCGCCGCGCGGAGCGAGTCGGCGGCCGTCTCCTGGCGGAGGCGCGCGGAGTGCGAGTGGCGGAAGCAGCCCGGACGCGGGTCGTGGCGCAGGGCGCAGTCGAGGACCGTGGCGTAGACGCGGTCCCCGTCGCGTACGGCGGTCGAGAGCCGCTTCAGGAGGACGGCGCCGACGCCCGCGCCGACGGGGCGGTCCGGCGGTGCGTCGAGGTACGGCGGTCCGTCGGGCCCGAAAACGCCTTTGGCGCCCAGGGCCTTGGCGACGAACGGGGACTCCGCGCGCTGCCCGGCGAGGACGAGGACCGCGTCCGACAGGTCCGCGCGCAGCTGGCCCACGGCGTGCGCGAGCGCCACGAACGACGTCGCCTCGGCGGACTCCACGGCGAGGGTCCGGCCGCGGAGCTTGAACGCGGTGGCGATCCGCGCCGGAATGGTGCTGGCCATCTCGCCGACCCGGTCGTGCGGCGAACCGCCGAGGCGCCGCGCCATGAGCCCGCGCAGCTCGGCGGCGGCCCGCGCGGCGCTCTCCGGCGCGGCACCCGCGGCAACCGCGGCGCGCGCCACCTCGCGGGCGTAGTGCGGCAGTTCGACGCGTACGGCGTTGGCGTGCTGGCGGTCGAGGGCGAAGCACAGGCCGGTGACGACGTCGGTGCGCTCCGCGGGCAGCGGCCGCTCGGGGTGGCCCGCGTCGCGCAGGCACCGGCGGGCCGCCTCCAGCATGAGCAGCTGCATCCGGTTCATGGACTTGGCCTGCATCGGCGGGATGCCGAACCGGGCGACGTCGACCACGACGTCGTCGAGCCCGTCCGGGTCGAGCTCCGCGACCCCCACGATCGCGATGGGCTCCCCGGGCCGCGCGGGGATGGCCCGGCGCACTTGCGGATCGGACGTCATGACGCGGCTGCTCCTGCGGTCGCTGCGGGTCCCGCCGGGACGGCGGAAAGGACGGCGCGTGGTCGGGGTGCGGGTCGGAGTGCGGGTCGCGCGTACGCGCGTTGAATTGTGGTCAATGTGCGACCACGGAAATTCCGTTTAAGGCGCAAGGAATTCCGCTGCCGCACCGTGGAGATTTCGTGCCGGAATCGGGTTTGAGTGGGAGAATGTGGCCGCTGTGACGTCTGAGGTGCTTTTCACGTGGCCATCGTGACCGTCGAAAGGGAGAGCGCGGGATCCTGCGACAGGATTTCCGTGTGGCGGCGCTGGAGCACGAGGCCCGGCTGCACCCCGAGCTCCTCGTCGAGGCGGCGGCGCGTCGCGTGGAACAGCTCAAGGGCCTCCGCCTGCCGGCTGGTGCGGTACAGGGCGAGCATCAGGAGCTCGCAGAAGCGCTCGCGCAGCGGGTGCTGGGCCACCAGGCGGCGCAGCTCGGCCACCGCGCGCGAGGCGTCACCGGTGGCGAGCCGGGCGCTGACCAGGTCCTCCCAGACCGTCAGGCGCCGCTCGTCGAAGAGCGCCGCGGCGCCCCGGCAGCGCAGCCCGTCGCCCGCGTCGAGCAGCGCGGGCCCCTGCCACAGCTCAAGGGCGGCCTGGAGCAGCTCGATCGCGTGCCCGGGGCGCCCGGCCAGCGCCGCCGCGCCGCGCGTGGCCAGGTCGAGGAAGGTGTTGCCGTCGACGCAGCCGGGCGGCACGTCCAGGAGGTAGCCGCCGCGCACGGCGCGCAGGACGGTCGCGCCGCGCCGCCGCGGACCGTGGCCGTCGAGCGCCTTGCGCAGCCGGGTCGCGTGAGCCTGAAGGGCGTTGCGGGCGTTGCCGAGCGGCTGGCCCGCCCACAGCTCGTCGGCGAGGTCCGCGTGCGCGACGGCCCGGCCCGCGTCGAGGGCGAGCGTGGCGAGCATGGCCCGCACTTTGTTGGCCTGAATTCCGTGACGTTCTCCGTCTCCGTCCATGGCCACCGAAACCGGTCCCAGGATATGGATGTGCACGTCGCTCCCCCCGGCGGACTGCAATGGGTGGCCCTGGCACGTTCCTCGTTCCGATAAGGGGAGTCGGGCTCCCCTTATTCGCTCCGTACGAGTTTCGCAGGAACGGCAGTGCGGTGCCATCCATCACCTGACGGGTTTCCCGCGCGGGGTACCGGATCAATTTCCCGAGAACCTCTCCATCATTCGTTGATGCGGATCGTCCGCGCCTCAACGGACGCACGAGTGGAGCCCAGGATTCCGGCTTCCTGGACATGAGGCTGAACGAGCGTTTAGTCTGCTGTACATGCGTTCAAAGCTCGATGACAGGACCGCGCGGGCCGTGATCAGGGACGAGGCCCTGCGCCTCTTCGCGGAGAACGGCCCCGACGTCGTCACCGTCCGGCAGATCGCGACCGCGGCGGGCGTGTCGCCGGGGCTCGTCGTGCACCACTTCCGCTCCAAGGACGGCCTGCGCACGGAGGTCGACCAGTACGTACTCGACGTCTTCGAGAACCTCCTGAGCGAGCTCACCGGCGACGGCGGTACGGAGCTGTTCGAGGGCCCGGCGCGGGCCACCGCGGGCTCGCTCGGCGAGGTGTTCCTGCGGCATCTGCCCGTGGGCTCGCCGCTGCCCGGCTATCTGCGCAGGCTGCTGCTCTCCCACTCGGAGGCGGGCCGCGGCCTGTTCCGCCGTCTGTACGCGATGAGCCGGGAGACGCTGGACGAGCTTGCCGAGTCCGGCGCCGCGTCGCGCGGCAACGACCCGCAGGTCAGGGCGGCGCTGCTGCTCGTCAACGACCTGTCGGTGTTCCTGCTGCGCGACCAGCTGACCGCGGTCCTCGGCGTCGACCCGCTGTCCGCGGCGGGCCTGGCCCGCTGGGGCCCCGAGCTCCTGAGCATCTACGCGGGCGGTCTGAACGCAGTGCCCCAAGATCCGCAAGCAGCACCGGAAGCAGAAGGAGGCCAGGCATGACCACAAGGCCAAAGCCCGCACTCACCGCCCGGGACATCCACAAGGCATTCGGCAAGCACCAGGTCCTGCGCGGCGCCGACCTCACGGTCGAACCGGGCCAGTTGGTCGCCGTGGTCGGCGAGAACGGCGCGGGCAAGTCGACGTTCCTCAAGGCGATCGCGGGCACCCTGTCCGTCGACCGCGGCGAGGTCGAGCTCGGCGGCGAGCTCGGCTACTGCCCGCAGGACCCCGTGCTCAACGCCAACCTCACCGTGGACCAGCACCTGCAGTACTTCGCGGCCGCCCACCGCCTCGGCAGCCTGGACCGCGCCGACGAGCTGGTGAAGCTCCTCGGCTACGACAAGTACCGCTCGACGCCCGCCGGCGAGCTCTCTGGCGGCACGCGGCAGAAGCTCAACCTCACGCTCGCGCTCCTGCACGACCCGGACGTGCTGCTCCTGGACGAGCCCTACCAGGGCTTCGACTGGGAGACATACCTCCGCTTCTGGGACCTGGTCGACGAGCTGCACGACCGCGACAAGGCTGTCGTCGTCATCACGCACCTCGTCTTCGAGCAGGAGCGCTTCGACGTCCTCGCCGACCTCGTCGACGGACGCCTGAAGCCGCGTACGGCCGAGGGACCGCACGAGCCGAAGGAGCGCAGCCATGCCGCAGCTTGACGTCTTCACGCCCCGCCCGCTGTTCGGCCAGTTCCCGACCGCCCTGAAGTTCTCCGTGCGCGAGCAGTCCCGCAACCGCCTCGCCGCGCTGCTCCTCGTGCTCTTCGTGCCGGCCTGGTACCTCCTGATGACCTCGCTCGCGGGCGACAAGTCACCGGAGTTCAAGCTGTACGCGACCGACCAGCTCCTGCACGTCGACGCCCAGCACATCATGCTGATCACCGCCGGGCTCAACTCCCTCACGATGATCTCCGGCTTCGTCGTCTTCGACGCCGTGCGCAAGGTGCTCGCCTTCGACAACCGCCTCGCCTTCGCCGGGTACCGGCAGTCCACGCTGATCGGCGCCAAGATGCTGGCCATCGGCATCGTCGCGGGCACCATCGCGGTCTACACGTCGCTCGCCCTGCTGTTCTACTGGCGCCCGGGGTTCACCGGCTGGGGCACGCTCCTCGCGGGGTTCCTCGCCGTGTCGCTCACCTACGGCTCGCTCGGGCTGCTGCTCGGCGTCCTGGTGAAGCGGGACCTCGAGGGCTTCTTCCTCATCATCATGGTCGGGCTCACCGACACGTTCCTGCAGAACCCGCTCGGCAACCCGGCCGCGAACAAGCCGGTCCTGCAGTACTTCCCGTCGTTCGGCCCGATGCAGTTCTCCGTCGGCGGCTCGCTCGGCGACACCGTCCTGTGGCGCTATCTCGGCCTCGGCCTCGCCTGGGCGGCCGCGTTCGCCGTGGTCGGCCTGGTCGTCTTCTACTTCAGGACCCGGAGCCGCCGCCCCACCGGCTGACGGCCGCTCCGGGTCCCGGGCGTCCCCGCGCCGCTCAGGCGCTCGCCTGCAGACGGAGCAGGGACGCCACCAGCTGGTCCACCTCCTCGGACGTGTTGTAGAGCGCGAGCGAGGCGCGGGCCGCGGACTCCAGGCCGTAGTGCGCGAGCGCGGGCTGCGCGCAGTGGTGGCCCGCGCGGACGGCGATCCCGTCGCGGTCGAGCCAGTCCGCGATCGCCGCCGGGTCGTGGCCCGCGAGCGTGAACGTCATGACCGCGATCCGCTCGGCCGCCGAGCCGATCACCTCCAGGCCGGGCACGGTCGCCATGGCCTGCATCGCGTACGTCATCAGCGCGTGCTCGTACGCCGCGATGGCCTCCCGGTCGAACGCGCTCAGCCAGTCGATCGCCGCCAACAGGCCGACCACGCCCGAGATGTGACCGGTGCCTGCCTCGAGCAGATGCGGCATCGGCGCGAACGTCGTCCGCTCGAAGCTCACCGAATCGATCATGTTGCCGCCGCCCTGCCACGGGCGCATCGCCGCCATCACGTCCGGCTTCGTGTACAGCGCGCCGATGCCCGTCGGGGCGAACAGCTTGTGCCCGGAGAACGCGTAGAAGTCCGCGTCGAGGTCCGTCACGTCGACCGGCATGTGGGCCACCGCCTGGGCGCCGTCCACCAGGACCTTCGCGCCGTAGCGATGGGCGAGCGCCGTCATCTCGCGCACCGGCGGCACGGTGCCGAGGACGTTGGAGGCGTGGCTGATCGCGACGAGCTGGGTGCGCGCCGAGAGCAGGTCCGCGTACGCGGTCTGGTCGATCTCGCCCTCGGGCGTGAGCGGCACCGGCACGACGCGCGCGTGCGTCTCCTTGGCGATCAGCTGCCAGGGGACGATGTCCGAGTGGTGCTCCAGGACGGACACGAGGATCTCGTCCCCGGGCTCCAGGGTGGCCCGTCCCCAGCTCTGCGCCACGAGGTTCACGGCCTCCGTGGTGCCGCGCACGAACGCGATGGTGTCGGGCGACGGCGCCCCCAGGAACCGGGCGACGGCCGCGCGGCCCGCCTCGTACAGCTCCGTTGCCTCGCGCGCCATGGTGTGCGCGCCGCGGTGGATGTTGGAGTTGGCCGCGCTGTAGTACGCGGTCAGCGCCTCGATCACCTGGCGCGGCTTCTGCGTGGTCGCCCCGTTGTCGAGCCAGACCAGCGGATGCCCGTTGACGGTCCGGTGCAGGATCGGGAAGTCCTTGCGGGCGGTCTCGGGGGAGAAGCCGCCGGGCGGGGCGGTGGCGGGAAGCCCTGCGGGCAGCGCGGCCGGGGGTGTGGTGGGGACCTCGGCGGGCGCGGCCGGTACGCCGGTGGTGGGTACGTCGGTCGCGGGCAGGCCCGGGACTTGGGCCGTGGGCACCGTGGGCACGGAGGGTGCCGTGGGCATTCCGGGCACCTGGGGTGTTGGCGTCGCGGCCATGTCCGGCGCCTGGGTCACGGGCTCCGTCGGCGGTGCCGCCGCGGTGGCCGGCACCTGCTCAGGGGCCCGCAGCAGCGCCCTGAGATCAGGAGTAGTCATGGTAGTTGTTCACCTCGACGTTCTGGAGCACGGCGATGGCGTCCTCGACGAGTACCGCCGTGTTGAAGTACGCCGTGAGCAGGTGCGAGGTGATGCCCTTCTGGTCGGTGCCCATGTTCCGCATGGACAGGCCGGGCTCGACCTCGTCGGCGACCTCGCCGGGCCGCAGGCCCACCACGCCGCGGTCGGCCTCGCCCATCCGCATCAGGAGGATCTCCGTGGTGCCGATGGCCGCGCCCGAGCCGTTCGTGTGCACGCCGTTGCTGAACGGCACCTTGTCGGAGGGGAGCAGCGGCACGCCGCGCCAGGTGAGCAGCGGGCTGCCGAACCGGCTGTCGGTCACCGGGGGCACGCCCCGGCGCGTACATTCACGCCCGAACGCCGCGATCGCCTTCGGGTGCGCGAGGAAGTAGCTCGGCTGCTTCCAGACGCGCGACAGGAGCTCGTCGAGGTCGTCGGGCGTGGGCGAGCCGGTGCGGGTCTGCACGCGCTGCCCGGGCGCGACGTTGTGGAAGAGGCCGAACTCGGGGTGGTTGAGCAGCGCCGACTCCTGCCGCTCGCGCAGCGCCTCGATGGTGAGCAGGGCCTGCTGGCGGGTCTGGTCGAAGTCGCCGCTGTACACGTCGTGGACGCGGGTGTGCACGCGCAGGACGGTCTGCGCGAGCGTCATGTGGTACTCGCGCGGCGCGTCCTCGTAGTCGACGTACGTGGCGGGCAGGTCGGGCTCGCCGACGTGGCCCGACGTGAGGTCCACCGGCACTTCGGCGCCCGGCCGGTGACCGTTGCCGTTCGCGTACGCGGTGAGCGAGGAGCGGACCCGCTCGTCGCGGTCGGCGATCGTGGCGAGCGCGCCGCGGTCGGCGCACAGGGCGGTGCCGGGCGTGAGCGCCTGCACCCGGTACGGCGTGGGCTCCTCGCGGGTCCACGCGCCGAGGTCGAAGAACTGGCCGTCGCCTATGACTTCGAGCAGCTGCTCCTCGCCGTAGCGCCCGGTCACGCGCTTCTCGGCGCGGCCCTGCACGATGATCCACAGCCGGTCGGCGCGGTCGCCCTCCTGGGCGAGGACCTGGCCGGACTCGAAGCGGACCTCGGTGAACGCGTTCGCGAGCTCGCCGAGGCAGTCCTCGCCCGCGTCCCGCAGATACGGCAGTTCGCGCAGGTCGCCCGGTACGACGCGGTGTGTGCCGTTGTCGGAGTGGGTGGCGATGCGGTCGTCGCCGAGGACGAAGGTGCGGCGGCGGTTGACGCGGTAGACACCGGACTTGAGGTCCACCCAGGGCAGGGCGCGCAGCAGATAGCGCGGGGTGGTGCCGAGCATCTGCGGCGGCGTCTTGGTGGCGCTGGCGAGCTGCCGTGCTGAATCCGGTGCGAGCGAGAGGCGGTCGGTCACGGGAGTCTCCTCGGGGAGGGCTGAGGACGGTCGGTCGAAATCGGGCAGGGCCGATCGTCTTCATGCGGTCCCGTGACCACAAGGTGTAACTTTTCAACTACTTTTGGCGTTCGGCCGGAAACGACCGGCCTTGGGGCTCCCGCGGAGCGGGGATCCGGGCGCTGTACGGCGGGTGTGCCCTGCCCTGTGCGTGGGCGCCGGACACTCCCGCATGTCATATGCGACTGAATTTGCTCCTATACGGGCCGTTCGCACCCCCTAAAGAGCCACTTATGCAAGGGCTTTCGGGAACTCCGCTCACGCCCGCTGGTGCGGGATCGGCGCGACCTCCACGGGCAGTTCGCCCTGCCGCACGGTGACCGTCCGCGTCGGCGCGGGGACGGGGATGCCCTCGGCGCGGTAGCGGCGGTGCAGACGCTTGATGAACTCGTGCTTGATCCGGTACTGGTCGCTGAACTCCCCGACGCCCAGGATCACCGTGAAGCCGATCCGGGAGTCGCCGAACGTGTGGAAGCGGATCGCCGCCTCGTGGTCGGGCACGGCGCCGGTGATCTCCCGCATCACCTCGTCGACGACCTCGACGGTGACCTTCTCGACGTGGTCGAGGTCGGCGTCGTACCCGACCCCCGCCTGCACCATGATCGACAGCTCCTGCTCGGGGCGGGTGTAGTTGGTCATGTTGGTGCCCGCGAGCTTGCCGTTCGGGATGATGACGAGGTTGTTGGAGAGGTTGCGCACCACCGTGTTGCGCCAGTTGATGTCGACGACATAGCCCTCCTCGCCGCTGGTGAGGCGGATGTAGTCGCCGGGCTGCACCGTCTTCGCGGCGAGGATGTGCACGCCCGCGAACAGGTTCGCGAGGGTGTCCTGCAGCGCGAGCGCCACCGCGAGGCCGCCCACGCCGAGCGCGGTGAGCAGCGGCGCGATGGAGACGCCGAGCGTCTGCAGGACGACGAGGAAGCCGATCGCGAGCACCACGACGCGCGTGATGTTGACGAATATGGTCGCCGAGCCCGCGACGCCGGAGCGCGACTGGGCCAGGGACTTGACGAGCCCCGCCACGATCCGCGCGGCGGTGACGGTGGCGGCGAGGATGAGGAGTGCCGTGAGCACGAGATTGACGTTGCGTCCGGTGCGCGGCGTCAGCGGCAGGGCCGTGGCCGCCGCGGCCAGGCCCGCCGCGATCGCGGCGCACGGCAGGAAGGCGCGCGCGGCGTCCACCAGGACGTCGTCGCCGCCCCACTTCGTCCGGCTCGCGCGCTCGCCGAGCCAGCGCAGGGTCGCCCGCAGCAGCAGGGCCGCGGCGAGTCCGGAGAGCGCCGCGATACCGGCGATCGTCAGGTCGTGCAGGGTCAGGGCTCGGTCCATCAACGTTCTCCCGTGGTCGGCCGGTACGCTCCCGTGGTCGGTGCCACCTGCCCCGACACGGCCGCCCATCCTGCCCTACCCGCGTGCCCCCTCGGCACCGGGCCCCACCTGCGATCTTGCCGACCGGGGGCGGGCTCAGCCGACGAGCCGCAACGCGACCCCCGACACCCCCACGCGCACGCTCTGCCCCCACCCGATGCCCACCGCGTCGCCCTCCATCCCGTCCCCGAAGGCCACGAGCCGGTCCGACTCGGCGGTGAGCCACAGCCGCTGATCCCCGGTCAGCTCCCCGCGCACGAGGGACGTGCCGGTCGCCGGGGACGGCCACGCCTCCCGCACGAACCACAGCAGCCGGGCCTCCCGCGGCGCGGGCAGCCGGAGCCCGCCGTCGCCCTGTCCCCACAGCGACCGCAGCCAGCCGGTCGCCCCGGTCCCGGTGCCGACGAGGACGCCGGAGGAGGCCTGGGCCTCGGCGGCGTCCTGGCCCGCGCCGGAGCTGAGCCGGTACCGGGCGGTCTGGTGGCCCGCCGCGCCGACGTAGATCTCGTTGAGGGCGCGAAGGCATTGGCCGTCGTCGGTGACGGCCTCCACCATGGTGAGCTCCTCGGCCCCGGCCGCGCCGGCCGCCGCGTGGGGCAGCAGCTTCGCGGCGTCGGCGGGCCGGTGCCGCACGAGCACGCCGGGGTTGCGGCCCGGCTCGGCGTCGATGCCCAGGACCGGCTGGCCCGTCAGGTACTTGGCCGCGTTGGCCACCAGCCCGTCCTGCCCGACCACGACCACCACGTCCTGAGGCGCGAACAGGAACCGGTCGAGATCGGCGCGCTCCACCCGCGTCTGCCGCCAGCGCAGCGGCACCGCGGCCGCGACGTCGGCGAGCGCGCGGCGCGTACGGCGGTGCCGCCCGGCGACCTCGTCGATGTCCCGCCCCCGCGAGCCCAGGAAGAACGCGGCATGCCCGTGCGTTCCATGACGGGCGATCAGCTCCTCGTACTCGGTGACGCGGTGCACGAGCACGGCGCGCGGCGCGAGGCTCATGTGCGGTCACCGCCTGCCGCGGTACGGCCGCCCCCGCGCCCGAGGCCCGCGAGCAGCGCCGAGATCACGTCCGGTGAGACCGTCACGCTCTCGACGCGCGGCATGTTCTCGGCGAGGCGGGTGGCGGCGAGGGCGTGCAGGGTCGTGGTGTCGGCGTGGGCGTGGGCCGCGAGCCAGGACGTCTGGGCCGCCGCGCGGGCCTCGCCGACGGTGCGGGCCGCCTCCGCCTCGGCGCGGGCGATGCGGACCGTGCGGGCGGCCTCGGCCTCGGCGCGCACGGCGTCCGCGGCGGCGTTCTCCTCGGCCTCGCGACGCGCGTTGGTGCCGCGCTGCTCCACCAACCGCTCCTCCTGGCGGGCCAGTTCGATGCGGCTCGCGAGCTCGTTCTCGGCGATGGCGCGCTCGCGCTCGACGGCCACCGCCCTGCGCTCGTACGTGGCCCGGTCCGCGTCCTGCTGGACCCGCTCGCGCGCGGGGGTGCGCAGGGCGCGCTCCACCTCGGGCTCGGGCCGGACGGCGACCACGCGGACGGCGACGACCTCGATGCCGGTCGCGGGCAGCCGGGGCTCGGCGCCAAGCCCCTCGGTGATCCGCTCGCGGACCGCGCCGACACCGTCCGCGAGGGCCGCCGCGAGCGGTGTGCGGGCCAGCACGTCCAGGGCGTGCTGCTGCGCGGACTCGGTGAGCAGTGTCGACAGCTGCTCCAGCGGGGCCGAGCGCCAGGCGCCGGTGTCGGGGTCGACGGAGAAGTCGAGGCGGGCCGCCGCGAGCGCCGGGTCGCCGATCCGGTACGTCACCGTGGCCTGCACGGTGACGTCCTGGAAGTCGGCGGTGCGGGCGTGGAAGACGACCGCCAACTCCCGGTCGTCGACCGGTATTTCTGACAGTGCGGCGCTCAGCGGCCGGAACCAGAAGCTGAGCCCGGGGCCGTCGTGGACGAGCTTGCCGTGCTGGTGGTGGCGGATGTGGGCCGTGGGGGCTGAGCGCAGGTGGCGCAGCCCGAGGCGCCGGGTGATGTCGGCCATGAGGAGCCCTCCCGTTTTCGTCAGTACGACGATATTGGGCGAGCCCTCTTATCGTCAAGATGACGGAAATGCTTACGGCTTGCGCGCCACCCCCGCGTACAGCGGCACCGTCCGCCCTTCCCGCACCTCGCCCACCCCCAGCTCCGGCCGCCAGTCCGGCGGGGACACCAGGCCCGGCGGCAGCAGGTCGAGCCCCGTGAAGAACCGCTCCGTGGCCGCCCGCGAGCGCGGCACGAGCGTGACCCCGCTCTCCACGTACCGGTCCACGGCCTCCTTGACCCAGCTCAGCTCCACGTCGCCCGCCACCTGCGAGAGCACCAGATGGCTGCCGGGCGCGAGCGCGTCCACGAGGTGGGCCACGATGTCGTACGCGCCCTCCTCGTCGCTGACGAAGTGGATGAGCGCGACGAGCGAGAGGGCCACCGGCTCCGTGAAGTCCAGGACGTCCGCCGCCAGTTCGAGGATCCGCTCCGGATCGCGCGCGTCCGCGTAGAGGAAGGCGGTGTCGCCCGCCGGGGCCTCGGCGAGCAGGGGTGCGGCGTGCGCGCGGACGACCGGGTCGTTGTCGACGTACACGACCCGCGCGTCGGGGCAGACACCCTGCGCGATGGTGTGGAGGTTCGGCTCGGTCGGGATGCCGCTGCCGATGTCCAGGAACTGGCGGATCCCGGCCGGGCCCGCCAGGTGACGCGTGGCGCGCTGCATGAACCACCGGTTGTGCCGCGCGCCGTGGACGGCGGCCGGGTCGAGCGCGACGATCCGCTCCCCGAGCTCCACGTCCGCCGGATAGTGGCTGGTGCCGCCGAGGAACCAGTCGTAGACGCGGGCGGGGTGGGGCCTGCCGGTGTCGGGGCGTTCGGCGGCGGGAGGGTCTGCGGCCATGCGGCAACTCCTCGGACGGTGGGCGGCATCGGGGCCCGAGCGCTCTCGGGGCCGGACCCGAGACCGTACCGGGCGTGGCCCGCGCGCCGCCCCGGAGCGCGGCGGGCGGCTCGTCCGCCTGTTCGGGAAAGTCCGTGCGCGGGGTCTTCCCGGCGCCACCGCTTTATGCAACTCTCCTCCCGAATCCCGGTGTTGGGCGGGCCGATGCCGTCCACCGGGCCGCTCCTTCACGCCTTTCGGAGTGCAGAAGTGATGCGTAAACGGACGCGCGGCCACGACCTCGCCGATCTGCGCCGGCTGAACACGACGGTCGTCCTGCGCGCCCTGCACCGCCGCAGCCCCCAGACGCTCGCCGAACTCGCCACGGGCACCGGCCTCTCCCGGCCCACCGTGGAGGCGGCCCTCGAAGAGCTCGGCGGGCAGGGCCTGGTCACCGAGGCGGGCGTGGGGGAGCGGGTCCGGGGGCGCCCCGCGCGGCGCTTCCGCTTCCGCGGCGAGGCCGGGCACGTCGTCGGCGCCGACATAGGGCTGCACAAGATGGTCCTGCTCCTCGCCGACCTCGGCGGCACCGTGCTCGCCGCCGAACGCGCCGACATCGACCCCGGCCTCGGCGGCGGCCCCCGGCTCGCCTTCCTGCGCGGCCGCGTCGACGCGTTCCTCGACGCCCACGGAGTGCGCCGCGACACCGTGCTCGCCCGCTGCGTCGGCGTCCCCGGCGTCGTGGACGCCGGCGGCTACATCACCTCCGTCGTCGTACCCGAGTGGTCCGGCGTCGACCTGGTCCGCCTCCTGGCCGACGGCGAGAGCGGCCACACGCTCGTCGAGAACGACGTGAACCTCGCCGTGCTCGCCGAGCGCTGGCAGGGGGCCGCGACGCTCGCCGGGGACGTGGTGTGCGTCCTCACCGGGTACCGCGTCTCGTGCAGCCTGACCATCGGCGGGCGGCTGCACCGCGGCGGGCGCGGCGGCGCGGGCGAGCTCGGCCTGCTCCCGCTGCTCGGCATGAACACCGCCCACGAGGCCCTCACCTGGCCCGGCGCGCGCCGCTCCGGCGAGTCCGAGGTCGCAGCCCTCGCGCGCGCCGCGGACACCATGGACCCGCGCGCCCTCGCCGCCATCGCGGACTTCGCCGACCGGATCACGCCCGGCATCGCGGCCCTCGCGCTCGCCGTCGACCCGGAGCTCGTCGTCCTCACCGGCGGCGCGACCCCGCTCGGCGCCCACCTCGTGCCGCTCCTCGAAGAGCGGCTGCGCCCCCTGACCCTGCACGTCCCCCGGATCGCGCTCAGCTCGCTCGGCGAGCGCGGCGTGGCCCTGGGCGCCGTGCGCAAGGCACTCGACCGCGTCGAGGAGGAACTGCTCGCGGACCCGGCCGACTAGCGGCCCCCGGCGGCCCGACCTCTCCGAAGCGGCGCCGCACCCACCTCCCCCGAACCCCAACCCGAAGCGGAGGCGCGCATGCACAGGAGGACCCTCCTCCGCTCCGGCCTTGCGGCGGCGTCGGCACCCGTGCTCGCCGCCTGCTCGGACCGGGGCGGCGGCACCGGAAGCGGCGGCCGCACCACCCTGTCGTACGGCATGTGGGACCCGGCGCAGGTGCCGGGCATGAAGCAGATCATCGCCGCGTTCCACGAGCGGAACCCGGACGTCGACGTACGCATCGAGCTGACGCCCTGGGCCAGCTACTGGACCACCCTGAAGACCTCGATGCGCGGCGGCACCGCACCCGACGTGTTCTGGATGAACGCCGTCAACTTCCAGCTGTACGCGGCCAACGGCGTCCTGGAGCCGCTGTCCGAGCACATCGAGCGCGACCGGACCCCGGTGGACCGCCACCCCGAACAACTCGTGAAGCTCTACGCGTACGACGGCACCCAGTACGGCCTGCCCAAGGACTTCGACACCATCGGCCTCTGGTACAACAAGGCCCTCTTCGACAAGGCGGGCATCGCGTACCCCGACCCCACCTGGACCTGGGACGACCTGCGGGACGCCGCCGCCGAGCTGACCGATCCGCGCGAGCGCGTGCACGGCTTCGCCGCCGAGATGCAGCGCCAGATCGTCCTGTACCCGGCCGTCTTCGGCGCGGGCGGCTACGTCCTGCGCGACGGGCACTCCGGGTTCGGCGACGAGCGGTCCATCGAGGGCCTGCGCTTCCTCACCGACATGATCGACCGCGGCTGGTCGCCGCCGCAGAGCGCGATGGTCGAGAACGTCGCCCGCGTGCGCTACTGGTCGGAGAAGACCGCCATGGTCTACGACCTGTCGGCGATGGCCGGGCAGATGTACGCCGTGCCCGCGCTCAAGGACCACGGCGGCGTCACCGTCCTGCCCAAGGGCCGCCGCCGGGCCACCGTCATCCACGGCCTCGCCAACGTGATCTCCGCCAAGAGCGACAGGAAGGCGGCGGCCTGGAAGTTCGTGCACTTCATGGCGGGCCGCGAGGCCGCCGAGATCCAGGCCAAGTCGGGCGTGACGATCTCCAGTTACGCGGGCACGCAGGACGCCTGGCTGAAGTCGATGCCCGAGTTCGACCTCAAGTCCTTCATCGACATGGAGGAGTACGGCGTCCCGTACCCGAGCTCGAAGAACACCGCCGTCTGGGAGAACCTCCAGTACCCGCTCCTCGGCGCCGCGTTCAGCGGCAAGGGCGGCATCGAGGACGCGGCCCGCACCCTCGGCGAGCAGATGGACCGGGCCCTGAAGGAGGAGCGCGCCTGATGAGTGTCTTTCCGGCGACGGCGGCCGCGCGGGCCCGGGGGCGCGGGGCCCCCGCGGCGGGCGCGCGGCCGAAGTCGCGCAACGAGAAGGCCGCGTACTGGTTCATCGCCCCGCTCGGCATCGGCTTCGCCGTCTTCTACTTCTGGCCGATGATCCAGACGTTCTACTTCAGCTTCACCGAGTTCGGCCCCTTCGGCGGGCACACCTGGACCGGCGGCGACAACTACGCGCGCGTCGTCCGCGACGTCACCGTCTGGCAGGCCCTCGGCAACACCCTGATCTACTGCGGCATCGGCCTGACCGCGCTGCCCGTCGCGATCGTGGTCGCGGCCCTGCTCAACCGGCGGGGCCTGCGCGGGGTCGCCGTCTACCGCGCCCTGTACTTCGTGCCGTTCGTGACCCTGCCCGTCGCCGTCGGCCTGGTCTGGAACTGGCTCTACAACGGCGACTTCGGGCTCCTCAACGAGGTGCTCGGCTGGGTCGGCGTGGACCGCCACTACTGGGTCTCCGACCCGTCGACCGCCGTCTTCGCCATCGGGGCCGTGATGGTCTGGTCGACCACCGGCTACTACTTGATCATCTTCATGGCGGGCATCAAGGGCATTCCGCAGGACTACTACGAGGCCGCGGAGCTGGACGGGGCGGGGGTGTTCCGGCGCTTCTTCACCATCACGCTGCCGCTGCTCAGCCCCACGATCTTCTTCGCCTCCGTCATCTGCATGATCCAGTCCCTGCAGACCTTCGACCTGATCTACATCATGATGGCCGAGCGGAACCCGGCGGTCGGCGACACCCAGTCCGTCGTCGGCCTCTTCTACAAGTGGGCGTTCGTCGAGAACGCCCAGGGCGCCGCGGCAGCCCTCGCCTTCCTCCTGATGCTGCTCATCGCGGCCCTGACATACCTTCAGTTCCGGCTCCAGAAGAGGTGGGTGCACTATGGCTGACGGCACCGCGGCCGAGCAGGCCGAAGGCACCGCGGCCGGGAGCAACGGGTCCGCCGCGCGCCCGCGACGGTTCGACCCCGGCTCCGTCGCCACCCATCTGGCGCTCTCCCTCGGCGCGCTCGTGATGGTCTTCCCGTTCCTGTGGCAGCTGCTCACCGCGCTGAAGTCCCTCGCGGAGGTCTCCCGGGTCCCGCCCACGTTCCTGCCCGACGACTGGAACGCGTCGAGCTTCGACGAGGTGTTCACCGCCCTGCCGTTCCGCGAGATGCTCACCAACAGCGCGCTGAACACCCTGGGGCGCACCGCGGGCCAGCTCGTGTTCTGCTCGCTCGCCGCCTACGCCTTCGCGCGCATGCGCTTCCGCGGCCGGGACGTGCTGTTCGGGCTCTTCCTGTCCGTCCTGATGGTGCCGAGCTCGCTCCTGGTCCTGCCGCAGTACGACATCATCCAGCGGCTCGGCCTGCTCAACTCGGCACCGGCGCTCTTCCTGCCCGGCATGTTCAGCGCGTTCGGCACCTTCCTGCTGCGGCAGGCCTTCCTCGCGCTGCCCAAGGAGCTCGAGGAGGCCGCCCGCATCGACGGCGCGGGCTCCTTCCGGATCTTCTGGTCCATCATGCTGCCGCTGATCCGGCCCGCGCTCGCCGCCCTCGCCGTCATCACCGGCATGGCCGCCTGGAACGACCTGCTGTGGCCGCTCATCGTCAACACCGACCCCCAGGCCATGCCGATCAGCGCGGGCCTGACCTCCCTGGAGGGCCAGTACGAGACCAACTACCCGGTGATGATGGCGGGTTCGCTGATCGCGAGCCTGCCCATGCTGCTCGTGTACGTCTTCCTGCAACGCCACTTCGTACAGAGCGTGGCCGCCACCGGATCCAAGGGCTGACCCGCGCCCGCCCGACGACCGACAGACCCGCCCGACGACCGACGGATCCGCCCGACGACCCACAGAAAGGACCGCACCCTCCATGCCACCGCTTCACATCGGCCTGCTCGGCGCGGGCGGCATCGCCCGCGCCCACCTCCCGGGCTGGCTGGACCTGGGCGCCACGGTGAGCGTGCACACCCACGACGGCTCCGCCGAGAAGCTCGCCGCCGAGTACGCGGAGCGCGGTCACGACGTCACCGCCGTGCCCACGCTCGACGACCTCCTCGCCCGCTGCCGCGCCGTCGTCATCTGCACCCCCACCCCCACCCACAAGGACCTCGCCCTCGCCGCGATCGGCGCGGGCCGGCACGTCGTGTGCGAGAAGCCGCTCGCGCTGACGGTCGCGGACGCCACCGACATGGCCGCGGCCGCTGACGCGGCGGGCGTACGGCTGCACCCGGCGCACGTGGTGCGCTACTTCCCGGCGTACGCGGCCCTGCGCGAGGCCGTCGTGCGGGGCGAGGTGGGCGCGCCCGCCGTGCTGCGTTTCACGCGGGGCGGAGCCCGGCCGCAGTGGGCGCCGTGGTTCGGCGACCCCGCCAAGTCCGGCGGCGTGATCATGGACCTGATGGTGCACGACCTGGACATCGCCCGCTGGGTGGCGGGCGACGTCGTCCGCGTCCACGCGCAGACCCGCGGCACGGAGCACGCCACGGGCACCCCGGCCGAGGTCGTCACCGCCACCGCCGTACTCACCCACGCCTCCGGCGCGATCAGCCACGTCAGCGGCCTGTGGGGGCTGCCGGACCAGCCGTTCCGCACCACGTTCCGGGTGGCCGGGGCCGACGGCGTCCTGCACCACGACTCGGCGGCCGTGCCCGGCTTCCGCATCACCGCGCAGGGCGTGCGCGCCCCCAACGAGGGC
Source organism: Streptomyces sp. NPDC059003 (assembly GCF_042740445.1). Classification (NCBI taxonomy): domain Bacteria; kingdom Bacillati; phylum Actinomycetota; class Actinomycetes; order Kitasatosporales; family Streptomycetaceae; genus Streptomyces; species Streptomyces sp. NPDC059003. The sequence continues at coordinate 49,012 of NZ_JBHYJH010000058.1, forward strand.
ATCCCGTCGTCCCCGATGACGGAGAGCCCCTACCTCAGCGAACTGCGCGAGTTCGCCGCGTCCTGGGACGACCCCGACGTCGTACCGCGCGTCGGCGCCCACGACGGCATCGCGGCCGTCCGGATCGCGCGCGCCGCGATCGAGTCCAGCCGCACCGGCCGCGCCGTCGCCCTCGCGGAGGTCACACGATGAAGGTCGCCGTCCTGTCGTTCGCCCACGTCCACGCGGCCACGTATCTGCGCCTCCTTCGCGACATGCCGGGCGTGGAGGTCCTCGGCAGCGACCCGGACACCGCCCTGGCCGCCCCCGGCGAGTCCCGCGGCCGCGCCGTCGCCGAACCGCTCGGCGTCCGGTACGCCGACACGTACGAGGAGGCCTTCGCCTGGCGGCCCGACGCGGTGATCGTGTGCTCCGAGAACGCCCGGCACCGCCCGCTCGTCGAGCGCGCCGCCGCCCACGGCGTCGACGTGCTGTGCGAGAAGCCCCTGGCCACCACCGTCGCGGACGGCGAGGCGATGCTCGCGGCGTGCCGCGCCGCCGGAGTGCGGCTCGCGGTGGCCTACCCGGTGCGCTTCAGCCCCGCGTACGCGGCGGTGAAGCGGGCCGTCACGACCGGCGGCACCGGCCGGGTCCTCGCCGTCTCCGGCGCCAACAACGGCTCGATGCCGACCGGCGCCCGGCGCTGGTTCGCCGACCCCGAACTCGCGGGCGGCGGCGCCCTGATGGACCACACCGTCCACATCGCCGACCTCCTCGACGACCTCTTCGCCGCCCGCGCGGTGGAGGTGTACGCGCAGACCAACAACCTCCTGTACGAGGGTGAGGTCGCCGCCGAGACCAGCGGCCTCGTCACCGTCACCTACGACAACGGCGCCGTCGCCACCATCGACTGCAGCTGGTCCCACCCCCGCTCCCACCACTCCTGGGGCGGGCTCCACCTCACCGTCGTCGGTGAGCGCGCCACCCTGGAGATGGACGCCTTCGACCAGCAGGTCCACGGCTTCAGCGAGCGCCGTCGCACGGGGCTCGGGCTGCCGTTCGGCGTGGATCTGGACGAGCGGATGCTGCGGGCGTTCCTGTTCGGGGCGGGGGCGGGGGCGGGGGCGGACGGGATGGATGTGGCGGATGGGGAAGGGGGGTTGCGGACGTTGCGGATCGTGGCGGCGGCTTATGCGTCGGTGGGGGTGGGGGGTCCGGTGCGGGTGTAGGTGCCTCGCGGGGCGCCCCAGGCCCGCCCCTTCACCGAAACCAGGGGGCTGCGCCCCCTGGACCCCCCTTCGGGTGCGGGTGTGTGGGGGTTGCTCGCGCAGTTCCCCGCGCCCCTTCGGGGCGCGTTCCCTGACCTCTGTCGTTCAGGAGCTGCCTTCCGCCAGCTTCCACTCTCGGTGCAGGGTGCCCAGCGGGATTCTCTTCTCGAAGACCGGTGTGCCGAAGATCTTCAGATGGAACAGGAGTGCTCCGGACAGGTCCATGCCGCCGGCCACCAGCCAGTGGCCCACGGCCTTGCCGGTGCCGTCGCTCGCCCCGGTGGCGCGGGCCTCGGCCTCGCCGCGCAGGTACGGCGCCAGCTCGGCCGTCACGCCCGTGACGCCGTAGAGGCCGACCGTGGCCTCCGCGCCGAGCGTGGCCTTGACCTTGCCCGCCGCCTCGACGCGGGCCTTGACCGGCGACGCCTTGATGTCGGACTCGCTGACGGCGTGCCAGCCCCGCGCGCGGCTGTAGCTGCCGCCGACCCGGAAGTCGCCCTTCACGTTCTCCTTGACCTCGACGCTGACCCGGCCGTCGGCGTCCACCGCGACGTAGCAGGTCAGGTCGAGGTTGACCACGACAGGGACGGGGCCGACCTGGATGACAGGGTCGGCGTGCAGCTTGGCGAACGGCATCCGCAGCGGCTTGCCGTCGGGGGTGTGGGCGGCCGCCCGGCCCTTCAGCTGCCACTGCGAGGACCAGTCGCCGGACAGGCCCAGATAGGCACCGCCCGGCGCACCGGAACCGCCCGTTCCGTCGTAGCCGAACTCGACCTCCGGTGCGAGCTGCACGAAGCCCGACACCGACGCGGCCGCGCTGGCCGGGGCGTCATCGGCCGTGGCGATCCCGGCGCCGACGTCAAGGCGCAGACTGCCGAGCGGAACGCTCGTGCCGTGCGGCCCCGACCGCGCGCCGCCCGCCTTCGACCACGACACCTTGACGCCCTTGACCAGCGGCTCGACGTCCATGGAGGCCGGGTCGACGGGCACCTTGCCCTTGGCCTCGGCGGCGCCGAGCACCGTGTCGAGCGTGGTGGGGGCGGTCTTGACCTCGGTGCCGCGTTCGCTCGTACCGAGCACGTGGGTGACCTTGGCGAGGACGCCGTCACGGGCCCCGGGCACCGGCCCGCTGGCGATGACGTCACCGACGGCGAGGGAGCCGCGCACCCTCGTCTTGTCTGTGGGCGTCTTGTCCGTGGGCGTCGGCTTAACGGGCCGGGTCGGCGCCGCGACGACGGCGCGGCCGCTGCGGCGGTCGAACGACGTGATCTTCAGCGCCGACTTCCGGGCGGGACGGCCACCGCTGGTGGCCCCGGCGACGGCGGTCGGGGTGGCCGAGGCCACCGGGCCCTTGCCGACGGCGAGTTGCCCGGCGGAGCGGGGGCCGGGGTCCGTGGGCGCGGAGGTGCTGGTGCGCGCGGGAGCGGCCTGCCCGGCGCCGGACGGCTCGGGCGACGACCCCGGCGCCGAGCAGCCCACGGCGAGCAGAGCCAGGGCGGTGAGAGCGGGAAGTAACGCGGTCCGTGGGGACGTGAACACGATGGCTGATCCTCGGAGCGGAGACACAAAAAGGGAGACACAAAAAGACGGCCGCTCCCCGGAGTTGGACTCGGGAGCGGTCGCTACATGATCATGTCATGCGCGGGGAACTCCTCAGCCCGTCCGGCGTTTGAGGAC